>JAQUQR010000008.1 GCA_028715985.1 Methanocellales archaeon | reverse complement strand
GCCTCTGACTTCGCGGTGATGGTTAGGTCTGGGCGGGGTCCCGTGCAGGCGTAGGTGCCGTTCGTGTATCTGTTCTCTATGGGATTGCCATCGGTGTCAGATACGGTGCACCAGGTTGGATCGAACAGGAGGTCCGAGGTGCCGTCCTCCAGGCATTCGCCGTGCAGGGTGAGGGTTGCCAGCTTGTAGGTGCCTGCGGAGATGGGTGTCATGGTTAAATAGTTATCCTCCAGGACTCGAACCACGCCAGGAGCGTAGGGGGTGAACATGTGGGAGCCGAAGGGACTGGTGCTGAAGTCTGCCGAGGTGATGTTCACGCAGCTCGGATCGAAGTGAAGGTCAAACTGGTAGGCAAGGGCACCGTATGTCAAGCCTGTGTCATCATAGTCCACCCAGAGCTCGACTTCTGTATCTTCATTATAGTCACCCGTGCTGGCTGAAGGGACGAGATAAGCGTCCCAGGGAACAGGGAAGGTCAGCTGTATCTCCACCACGTTCCTCACTTTTTGCCCTGAGGTCAGGGTAGAGCCCATGAGTCTGAGAGGATAGCTCGAGTCTTCCTCAGGTATCGGCTCTCCGTTCAGCTCGTTGGCCAAGAAGATATCGTCGTTTCTCTTTATGAGCGAGCTGTCGAAGGTCTTGCTGTAGCCATCGCCTGCGATCACCGTGATCTCATATCCCGAGTCTGCGAGAGCGTCGTTGAAATCATGCTGGTCCAGATCGTCCACCCAGCCGACCAGACGCCACAAGGGTATGCCGGCCCACGTGTTGGTGCCGTCATTCCAGCTGACGTTGTGACAGGCTGCGCCTTCTTCAAAGGAGGTGCGATTGATGGTGTCGGTGAGCTCACCGGTTAAGGTGAGGTTCCAGGTTTCCTCTTCGTAGAGGCCGACCAGCTCAATCTCAGTAATGCACGAGATTGAGAGGGATAAATAATCGACATCAGATCCAACCAGCCGTAGCGGCCAGTCCCCCTCCGGCAGTGGAGCACCGTTCTTGGTGTTGGCTACAAATATGTAGTCGTTACGGGCGAGATCCCATGGGTCAATGGTCACCGTACTCTCGTCACTGGCGGTAAGCTTGGCATCATAAGCTCTTTCTGCCGCCGCCATGTCGTTAAAGCCTAAGTCTATATCCTCAGCGTCAATGCTTCCTGATACATCATACGGGTACTCATCATAGAAGTCGCCGTCAACGAAGCCGACCAGTATCCATAAAGGCAAGCCTCCCCAGACATCGATACCATCGTTATATTCTGTATAGTATCCCAAGGAGGTTGCCAAGGGTATGGCGTCCTCGAACTCTTGCTGCGTCACGACGTATGTGTGGACGCCGTTCAGGGTGAGGTTCCAGTCAGGGATCGGCGTGCCGACTTCAAAGACACTGTTCATGCCATTATCAGCAATCAATGTATTGCCGTTTGACAAGCGTTCGACACCCCATGGCATGACACAAGGATATTCCCAGACGGTGGTGCCATCAGGATCCACTTCAATGACAGATCCAAAACCAAAATTAGAAATCAGCGTATTGCCATCCGGTAGACGCTTGGCGCAAGCCGGGAACATAGCTGTGTATTCCCAGACGGTGGTGCCGTCCGGGGCCACTTCAATGACGAGGTCAAGAAACTGATCAACGATCAATGTATTCCCGTTTGACAATCGTTCGACACTGGTCGGAAAATCTCCGGTGATGTATTCCCAGACGATGGTGCAGTCAGGGGTCACTTCAATGGCATGACCTGGATTGTCAGTACTGGCAATTAACGTATTGCCATCTGGCAAGCGATCAGCTTCCATTGGGTAGTGTCCGATGCATTCCCAGACGGTGGTGCCGTCCGGGGCCACTTCAATGACACCATCACAATAAGCAATCAACGTATTGCCGTTTGACAAGCGATCTGCATCCGTCGGCTGGAGGAGTCCGCTGTATTGCCAGACGATGGTGCCGGCCGGGGTCACCTCAATGACACGATTGTTAAAGCCATCAGTAATCAACGTATTGCCATTTGTTAGACGCTCAGCATCAAATGGCCCGTTGAGTCCAGTGCTGTATTCCCAGACTATCTCATCTGCTGCTGATGCTGTTGGCATCACCAGCATCGCACATAGCAGTGCGATCGTACAAACCAATATTGCTCTTTTCATGTTCTTTTATCTCCTTTCGAACTGTTCCCCAAAAAAGGGGAAATTCCCATCCCGTCGCCTTTCATCGGCTTCTTCTATATGCAAATAGGTACTATTTGTTGACAATATTACCATTTGGCGACAAGATTGCTATTTGCTATATGCAGATATTTACCATTCCATATAAATACCTTTTGGTTATGAATGATTATGCCGTTTAATGCCAGCTTAAGATTTTTCCCATAATCAACTGGGGATATCTAGATTTTTAGGGTGGTCAAATCGCTGTTATGCGTGGTTTTCTCATTGCATTTTCTTTCTGTTTTTGTTACCGCCTATGTACGGCATATCACCGCATCCACCCATTACCAGGGATAGTTAGGGTCTGCGGCACGGTTCTTCACCTTGGTCGCGTCCAGCACGTTTATGATGCCGTCGCTGTTGACATCTGCGGCCCATTCGTTATCCAGGGGGTAGAATGGGTTGCCGGCACGGTTCTTCACCTTCGTCGCGTCCAGCACGTTTATGATGCCGTCGTTATTGACATCACCAAGGAGTGCCCCGAAGGTAAAGGTCTCGAAGACCGTATTCGGTGGATAGAGCTCAACCTCGCCACTCGATAGGTTGGCAACCTCGATCATCTCCAGCGTCGCCTGGTTGACATCGATGGTGATCTTCACGTATCCCAGAGTCCCCTCCAGGCTGTTCTGGCTTTCGGGTATCCGCGGCTCCGCCAGATCGTAGCTCGGGCCACCGCCGATCCCTGCGACCACATAATTGATCCCATCGGCCTGTAAGCGTTCATAGGCATGCACGTGCCCGTTAAAGACCGCGTTCACGTCGTGATCGAGGAATATGGGGCACCAGAGACTCTGCCAATTAGCCCAGCCGCCGTAATGACTGGCACTCGAGCTGTAAGGCGGATGGTGGAATGAGACGAACTTCCAGGCCGCACTCGTGGTAAGGTCATTTTGAAGCCATGTGGTCTCACTATTTACGTCCGCCTGATCGTTGCTATCGAGCACGGTGAAGTGAGCGTTGCCGCAGTCGAACGAGTACCACTCAGGCACGCCGAAGGCGTCATAGTAGTTCTGCACCGGATGGTAATCATGGTTCCCCAGCGTCGTGTAGAAGGTGGTGGTGGACATCATAGCACGGCCAGCCTCGAAGAACCTGTTCCATTCCTCCAGGTCGCTGCCGTCGTTCACCAGGTCGCCGCAGTGGAGCACGAACATCACGTTTTCCTCCTCCGCGATACGATCAGCGACGAGCTTGTGTCGGGTCAATTGTGTTGCCTCAGGATCGCCCTGCGGCTCCTGCGAGTCGCTGTAGACGATAAAGGTGAACGATCCCTGAGTGGAAAACGTCCTGAAGGTGCAGTCGCTGGTGGACTCGTTTCCAATGCATACCTGATAGTGATAAACCGTGTTGGGCGTCAGGTTGGTGATGTTGAGGTGGTGCAGCTCTTTCTCCTCGGTATCTTCAACGGCATGGTCGTAGCCGCCGTGCTCCTGGTAATAAGCATCCGTTGCATAGCTGACGACTCCAGACGTCGCATTCTCGGTCTTCCAGTTGATCACCGTTGAGTTCGTCGTGGTCTTCGTGACGTAGGGTCCCCAGAGCGTGATTGGAGCGGGGATCACCAACACCATTGCCGTTCCGTTCACGGTTCCGTTTGCCGCGGTAACCGTTGCAGTTCCAGTCGCATTCGCCTCGAACAAGCCGTTTTCAGTGATAGTGCCGACTGTCTCGTTGCTGCTCGACCAGGTAACCACAATGCCAGACATCTCCTCATGGTTCTGGTCGTATGCGGTTGCCGTGAACTGCTGTGTATTGCAAGGATACAAGGTCGCGGATGATGGTGAGATGATGACAGATGTCAGAATGGTGTAGTTCTCGAAGGGCTCCATCAGGGGATAATCGTCAAAGCTGTAGGGCGTATCACCGATGCCGTCGCCATCGCTATCCACTCCAGCGTAACCACTGTAGTAGTTGCCTAAGTAGTTCGTATAGGGGGCACCTTCGTAGTTATAGGCGAGCTGTGTGGGTGAGTGGTAGGTGTTATCGGTTAAGCATTCAACGCTGCCCATGAAGTCGTTCAGCCAGATGAAGTTGTCGTGGGTTTGATCCTTGATGCAGATCTCATCGTCTGCATTGTTCTCGCAGGTGTTTTCGGATACGAAATTGCCCGTTGCATCATCCCTGAGGCTGATGCCTCTTCTCGTATTGTCATGGCAGTAGTTGCTTGTTACGGTGTCGTTGGTCGCAGTGCCGCCGAGGTGGATGCCGTTGTAGCATCCGGAGCAGTCGTTGTTAACGATCGTGCAGGAGTTTGCGTCAACAAGCTCGATGCCTGCAACGTGCTCGTCTGTGGGGCCGCTCACGGCAAATCCCTCGATCGTTACATTATTGGCGTTCACGTCAAATACGGGCGTACTGGAGACAGCAGCTATCACCGCAACCGCATCTGAGCCGTTCTCAGACTTGATCGTTAACGACTTGTTCACCACCACGTTCTCGTAGTAGGTGCCATCCCTCACGATGATCGTATCCCCCTCAGCGGAAGCATTCACCGCGTCCTGAATGGTGGTGAAGTCCGCACCTCCGTCATCATCCACGTACCAGATCGTCGATGCCTGGGCCGGAGAGGCTAAGAGCAGCAGTGCGATGGCAAGGCATGACAACACCAATAACGGCGTGTGTTTTCCCATTCTCTTTTACCTTCTCAATTATTCATCACTTTCAGGGTCTGTTTTTGTTTTTCTTTTCTTTTTTTGCTGTTACCGCCCAGAGTCACATCCTCGCATCCATCGTATCCTTTACCAGGGATAGTTCGGATCTGCGGCACGGTTCTTTACCTTCGTCGCATCGAGCACGTTTATGATGCCGTCGCTGTTGACATCTGCGGCCCATTCGTTATCCAGGGGGTAGAATGGGTTGCCGGCACGGTTCTTCACCTTGGTCGCATCGAGCACGTTCACCACGCCATCATTGTTTACGTCGCCGAGGAGACCTTGGGGCGACTCATTGCTGTAGATCAAAATAGAGCCGACCCATTTCACCGAGAGGCCACTTGAGGACGGCCATAAGGTGCCGTCGTAATAGTAATGCCAGTATTGTTCATCCATGCACTCGTGCATGTCCCAAAGACCGAATGCATGATAACCCCAGGGATTCGTACTAGTATCAGCGAAGAAGTGGAGCCTCATGCCCACAGTATAGCCTGTATCGGGATAGCCCACGCCTTGGTGCTCACCTGTGATTGATTCCTCGCCGTTATACCAGGCGAGGACCATCGGTCCCTGTCTGCTGTCCAGCGTTTCGTTGCCGTGGTCGTTGTAGGCGACGGCGTAGTCGAACCACTTGTAGAAGCCGTCAGGTGACTTGATCTTCACCCTATCGCCGGGAGACATGCCCCCCACTAACTCGCACAGGTCCTTGACATCCGTCCCGGCAACAGCTCCGTAATCCCTGCTATCCACGTTGACACTCTCTGGCGGATCCCAGAGATTTCCCAGATCAAAGGTGGGGCCCTGGAAGTAGTGGTGCGTGTAAGTAGTACCGTAAAGGTTCCCTTCGTCCATGATGGGCAGGTTGTCTCTCATCCACTGATAGGTCACATTCGTCTCGTTCAGTATAGTCGTTTCATCCGAGGCATACTTTACCACGTGCACTTCCGTCGTATATGCCTGAACGGGCATCACTAAAATCACCATTGCAATGCATACCAACAGCATTGCCAGTATCGTCCCTTTCCCAATTTTCATCGCATATCCCTTTCCTAATCTCCATCTCGTAGCTTTTCAGCTTCTCTGATATGCAAATAGCTGCCATTTGCCGACAATATTGCCGTTTGGCGACAAGATTACTATTTGACGATATGAAGATATTTACTACTCCATATAAATGACTTTCGGTTACGAATGATTACACCATTCTATAACATCATTTGGTCAAAATAAGTGGGAGCGCATGAACGAGGAAAATCGTAAAAAACAAAAACATAACAAAGCAACGAGTTAATATTTCTTAAGCTAATAGAGGATTACTTGGATACGATAACCAAGTTAGAAAAAATACAAAGAACTGAGGTAAAGGAATGAATATTGCGTGGGGCATCACGGGTGCAGGACATTTTCTGAGAGAGAGTTATGAGGTTTTCAAGAAGTTAGCAGGGGGACACAAAGTCACGATTCTCGTTTCCTCGGCAGGAGAAGAGGTTTTACAAATGTATGGCTTGTTGGATAAATTGACCACTATATCTTGCGGCAGATATCTGGAGGAGATATTCCTGGAAAGCGAGATGGGTAAGAGTTTTCCAAAGACAGGCCGCTTTCTTTTGGGAAGGTATGATGCACTGGTAATCTCGCCCGCGACATCAAACACCGTTGCAAAGATAGTACACGGAATTGCAGACTCGCTGATCACAAATGCAGTAGCACTGGCGTCTAAAGGAAGAATCCCCGTCCATATCATGCCTGTGGATGTATCCGGCAGCATCAAATCTGAGACGCCTTATTTTATGGACAGAAAAGTTTGCGAAAAATGCGAGGATTGCATTCCAAAAAGACATTGCCCCGCTATTGCAGAGCAAATCGATCTTCTAAAATGTGACGGATGTGGCATCTGCGTGAAATACTGCCCCCATAACGCCATCAGAAAAGGATTTGTCGAATTTCACGTGCGGGACATAGATGCTAAAAATGTGAATGCTTTGCGCTCTATGGAAGATGTCTTCGTTTTGGATGCTCCCATTGACCTACTAAAGGTGTTCTGAAAAAAATCTTCGCATATGGCGAAGATTAGACTTTAACGTTTGTTTTGCGAATGACCTCGTTGGGGTCTTCTTACCCTCAATCTGAGTATCGCCTGCTTGAATGGCTTGAAGTACCTTATCCACGGAAGGCTCAGAGTCAATCTTCGTTATGCCATATCCGACCATCTCTGAAATATGGGCATCGGATCCTGCAACCATGGACAGGTTTTTATCCACAGCCTGTTTTCTTGCTTTCTCATTAAAATGGCCCAGGATAAACCTTGAATTGTATATTTCAACCGCATCTATGCCATCTGGAATGTAGCCCAATCCATGGCGAAACGGATGAAACGGGTGGGGCACTATTACAGTTCCGCCCAGAGCCTTTGCCATATCAATTGTCTTATCCGGAGGCATGCCCAGAGGGATATCATCCTTAATGCCCAGCACCATTATGTGGCCTTGGGCAGTTGAGATTTCCACGCCGGGTATCACCATCAAGTCAAGACCTAGCTTCTTTGCCATCCGGATTCCAACGAGTCCGCCACGGACAGTATCATGGTCTGTGATCGAGATTCCATCCAGTCCGATCTCTTTGGCTCGCATGAGAATCCTATCAACAGAGTCGTAACCGTCATGTGAGTAACATGAGTGGATATGAAGATCAAATCTGAGCACCATGAATAGGGTTTTGTCTTAAAAAGATATAATACATACCATGAAAGTCCTAGTGGTTAGCGGACGCAAGGCCCATCAGACGGTAAAAAAAGCAGTGGGCGATAGTGCAGATGTGCTATTGTTGGATGTCGATGTAGCGGCGTTTATTACGCCGGATTTGCTAAGTTCCGTGCCCGTCTCCAATGACAATTATGATTTGATACTTGTCCCTGGATTATCTGCCGGTGATTTTTCAAAGCTGGAGGAGGAGACTGGCGTGAAAATCAGACTTGGGCCCAAACATGCATGCGACTTGAATAGAGTGCTCTCTCAGGCGGACGGTATTGAGTTCTCTCACACAGTACCAGCCTGCCAGCTATTGTCTACCAAAAAATATGAAGAAGCGGTGAAAAAAGCCGATGAACTAGAAAAGAGTGCAGGATATAAGTTTAAGCTCAGAGATCTGAAGATTGGCGGCAACTCGATGATGAAGGTGATGGGGGAAATCGTAGATGCGACGAGCATGCCGGAGGAGAAACTTCAGAGGATTGCCTGGGATTTCATCGCACAAGGTGCGGACATTATAGACATGGGAGTTGCAATGGATGCCACCCCCGTAGAGGTCATAAATTCGGTAGATGCCGTATCTCACTTGAAAACTCCGATCAGCATCGATACCCTAGACCCGGATTTAATCCTAGCTACTCTAGAAACCACAGATGTGGATATGGTGCTCAGTTTGAACAGCGATGGCTTAAAAGCAGCAGGCAAGGCAATTGCAGATCAAGGCACAGCGGCAGTCATCATACCAGATAGCGACCTAGAATCCCTACAGAAAAACATCAGGCTGGCCCAAGAGACCGGGCTTGAAAATATCATTGCAGATCCCATCCTGCGACCTATTGGAGAAGGCTTGATCGATTCTTTGGTTGCTTACCACAGTTTCAGGCAAAAGAGCGATCTGCCCCTATTCTTCGGGGTTGGAAACGTCACCGAGCTGATAGATGCCGATTCCATCGGCATCAATGCAATCTTAGCTGGAGTCGCGATGGAAGTAGGTGCCAACATACTTTTCACCCCCCAATATAGCGCTAAAACCAGCGGAAGCATTTCTGAGTTGAAGACAGCAGCGCAAATGATGCTCCTCGCAAGAGACAGGTGCACGCCACCGAAGGACCTTGGGCTGGACCTGCTGGTCGTCAAGGAAAAAAGGCACAGAACAAGCGATATGGAAATCAACAAACCGATCAAAGCAAAGCCGCATGCAGCCCGACAGGATCCAAAAGGCTTTTTCAGTATCGCTCTCCGAGATGGAAAAATCATCGCCAATCATGAGGATGCTTCCATCGTTGGCACCAGTGCGAAAGCCATTTGCGACACCATATCTGACCTCGGATTGGTGTCTTTGACGGAGCATGCCGCTTATCTTGGAAGGGAGCTTATGAAGGCGGAACTCGCGCTAAGATTTGGGAGGAGTTATACCCAAGATGATGACTTCTAAATCACGTTCTGCATCAATGTGATCAATTCGCCGAACTCCGCATCTCCATCTATTTGGACTAAAGTTTGAGTTACTTTCGTCCCCCCAATTTCTGCAGTATATGTTACGTCCTCATAGGGCACCAATCCTGCAGTGGCCACAATGGAGCCGTCGCTACTCCATACCGCCAGAGCTCCTTTTACCGCCATAGATCCGCCCTCATATTTCATGATGCCCTCATAGACACGCGCTTTCACAGTTTCTCCATGCACGTTTGTGAATGTCAGGTCGCCAGTCCTATGAAAGTCTGACACACCCATGCCTTGGACCGTGCTCATCAGCTGGCTATCGATCAGATCAAATGCCCTATCAATCAACTGGTTTGTCAAGAAATCCAGACCAACCGGCAAGGCCAATCGCACGGTCATCAGCTGAGAAGTGATGCCTGAGATCTGTGTCTCTTGCTTTACCCTGCCCTCCAGTTCTCCATCCTTGTAGGACATGGCAGCTGAATTTATCGTCAGGGTGACTGACCACTCCAACTTGATAGAATCTTTTGTTACATCCCCAACCTGGACCCAACCCAAGTCGCTTAGGGTTTTAGGATTAACCCTTGCCGCCTCCACCTCCCTCGGCTCCAAGCACCCGATCACCGTAGTCATGATGACCAAGAGGATTATCAAAATCGTAAGCTGTTTTTTCATGTTAATCCATACCATAAATGCGCTTAGGAAAGTATTAAAGTTATAGCAAGACCTATGCAAATTGAATTGCATGGAAGGTCTAGCGAAGCGCCTGAAGGAGATGGATGCAGATGCATTGATGCTTGTAAGCGACAGCATCCGTGATGCGAATATGTTCTATCTAACAAATTTTTTGGCGCCGGACCCGTTTTTTTATCTTGGAAAAGGGGAGTCAGAATTCATCATCGTCTCGAAGATGGAATTCAGTAGGGCGAAAAAGGAGTCGAGGGTCAAGGACGTAAGGTCTACTGCTGAGTATGGCCTGCCTGATTTACTGAAGAAATATAAGGATGCCCAAAAAGCGCGTTCAGAAATGCTGAAAGATGTGCTCAACGAAGAGGGAGTGAAACGCATAGTAGTGCCCAGCAACTTTCCATTTTTTATTGCAAGGGAGTTGCGCGATTTCGAGATGGTTCCAACCAGATTGGTGGAGGAATCGAGAGAGGTCAAAAATAAAGCCGAAATCGAAAGCATCAAAAAGGCACAAAGAGCGTGTGAAAGTGCCATGGATGTTGCCATAGAATTGGTTAGAAAAGCCGAGATCGATAAAGAGTTCTTGAGACTGACAGCGGAAGAGGTAAAAGTCAGCATAGAGCACGAGCTGATAAAGCAAGGGTGTGGGGCCGATGATATCATCGTAGCTTCTGGAAAACAGGCGTCTGATCCTCACTGCTCTGGATCTGGGAGGATAGAGATAAACACACCGATCATCATCGATATATTCCCATATCTCAAAAAAGAACGTTACAATGCCGACATGACGCGTACCGTCCTCAGAGGCACTCCAACTAAAGAGATAGAGGAAATGTACCGAGCAGTCTGCGATGCCCAGAATATCGCCATTGGCAAGATCAGGGCTGGTGTGACGGGAAAAGAGGTTCATGAAGCAGCATGTGACCTGTTTCGGGAACGGGGCTATGAATTCGTTCACTCCACCGGGCATGGGGTGGGTCTGGATATTCATGAGGGGCCCTCCCTGGCAGAAAACGGAAATGAGTTAAAGGTTGGCAACGTCATAACGGTGGAGCCGGGGTTATATGACCCCAATATTGGAGGCGTCAGGTTGGAGGATTTGGTACTCGTGACCGCCAAGGGATGCAAAAATCTCACGCGATTTCCAAAGCAACTGGTGATATAATAAATGAAAGATGAAATTTTAAAGAAATATGAAATGGCCGGGCAGATCCTAGCTGATGTCATGTCAAAAGCAAAGGATATGGTCAAGATAGGAGCGCCTTTGCTGGATTTAGCTGAGTTCGTTGAAAATACCATCAGGGAGGAGGGCGCACAGCCTGCATTCCCATGCAATATATCGAGAAACGACGAGGCTGCACATGCAACGCCTTCTGCCAAGGATATCTCTGTCTTCGGGAGAGACATGGTCAAGCTCGACATAGGAGTACAGGTCGATGGTTATATCGCTGACGCCGCCATCACCGTGGATTTGAGCGGCAATGCGGATTTAGTCGAAGCTTCCAGAGAGGCATTGCTCTCTGCAATAGAGATCATTCATGCCGGCACAAACACCGCAGAAATCGGTGCAGCGATCGAAAGCACCATAGAAGGCTCTGGATATAAACCAGTTGCGAATCTCACCGGGCATGGCTTAGCGAGATGGGATCACCATGCTTCCCCCCCCATCCCAAACAAATCCGTTCTGCATGGAGCCGTCCTCAAAGAAGGCGACATAATAGCGATCGAACCGTTTGCCACAAACGGCGCCGGCCATGTCTCAGAGAGTAGAACGGCGGAGATATATCGGTTGGAGACACCCAAGCCGGTTCGCCTTCCAGCAGCGAGAAAATTGTTGAACGAGATCGAAGGGTACAAAATGCTTCCTTTCGCAAAGAGGTGGCTTCCCCAACCCCGCCTAGATTTCATATTGAATCAACTGGAGAGAGCTGGCATAATGCACTCCTATCCGGTGCTCAAAGATGATGCAGGTGGCTTGGTATCGCAAGCAGAACATACGGTCATCGTGGAAAAGGACGGATGCAGGGTGATAACAAAGTAGCTTTTCATAAGAATAAGAATTGAAAGGGCAATTAACAATAGGAGATTTCACCAACTGTATCTAACTTATGCGCGATTAACCGATGTTTTTCGGACTATATAAAAATTATAAATCTCCGAAAAATATGGACGGAACGAGGTGCAACCGAGTGAAGTCGGTTAATCACTGTTATATTCTTGCGATAGGAACGAAGAATAGTCTGCAAGACGGTTTTTGCGAAGCAAAAAAATTCTGAAGAGTTTTGGTCATCGCTTCTTTTGGAAAAACTTAATATAAATAATTGGTAAAATTCCAATAGTATTCAACACAAAAATGGCAATAAACCAGTTTCGTTGATTATTTTTTGCAGATTTCCATAAACCCATCCCTTTCCAAATGGCGTCCCAAATAATTAAAGGAATTAGCCAAATTAAAATGGATGTGTCAAATGCCATGTTATATAGATTAGTTACATATTATTTAAATATTGTGATGACCAAAATTGAATATAACGTATGCGATTTAACGAAGTCGCCGAAGGCGATTTGGGAGCGCGGAAAATTTCTTGGAAATTTTTGAAGCGAACCGTTAAATCGCTGTTAACTTGTTTCCCATACAAAGTGTGGGAAACCTGCGTCCACAGAGTAAATCTGGAGTCCATCTATCTTGAGAACGAAGTGATACATAAAGACAAAAAATCAAGGGGCAATTTCTATTTTCTATAAGAAGTGTGATCTGGAGTTGCTTGTTTTTCTCTAATATTTTTTAATCTCCATTTTGGAATAACTCCTTTATCTGCATCGTCATGGTGGTTTCCGCATAGAAGAACTAAATTAGTAAGTCTGTTGTTGGATGGATTCCCATCAATATGGTGAATCTTTAGATTACCTTTTTTACCACACTCTTGACATTTTCCACCAGCAATATCATAAACTTTATTTTTTAATTTGTTAGATATTGGAATCCTCTTTTCCTTACCTTTCCTTTCTCCTTTTTCCATGTTTTTTAAAACATCAAGTCCAAGTTTGCTTATTCCTGCAAGTAACTTCTTGAGAACTGAAAAGGTTCTCTCTCTGAATTCAATGTTTTTTATACAAAAATAGGTTATTATTCCAATAACTACTACGATTAATCCTGCAAAAATGTACAGATATATTTGGTATTCTGGTGGTAATAAAATCTTTACAATATACTCAATAAAGAGTATATAACCAATAAAGAATAGCACGATTAATCCAACAACCAAAGGAATGAATTGAATTTTATTTTTTGAATCTACCATGTATTATTATATTTGATTTAAATACTTTTTAAACTTTGCGTTTAGAAATTGCCCCCTTCCATTTTTTAGGAATCCAGATTTATTGAACTTAACATACATTAAGCATAGTTTTATTACGCTTAATACTTGAATGTGCCCTAAAATACGTAATGTTACATATTTGGATTTTTCAGTTCTCCAGCCCCATCCAACAAAACAGAAATGGAATCAGTTGTTATATAAATAAGTAATATCAAAAAACAATGGCATCCGCCTATATCCATACCACATCAACATCATCTGGTCGATAGTTTGGGCGCACCGCAGAATCCTCGATGGGAAGAGTTACGCCGCTCTCAAGCATGAGCAGCCCGGTATGGGCAATCATGACTCCATTATCCCGCATAAACTTCTTTTCTGGCGCATACAATCTTGCGCCCCTATCCTTACACATGATGCCGAGCATTTCTTTCAGTCTTTCATTGGCTCCGACCCCCCCTACGAGGAGAACATCGTCTTTTCCTATATGAGCCAGAGCTCGCTCCGTCACTTCCACGAGCATCGCAAATGCCGTCTCCTGGAAGGAGTAACATACGTCCTCCTGGGATGCATGCTCCAAAGCATCCTTCGCCGCAGTCGTCAGCCCGGAGAACGAGAAATCCATGCCTTTGACAACATAGGGCAAAGGAACGTACTTCTTCGCATTTTTAGCCAGCTGCTCTATCTTTGGTCCACCGGGATGTTGAAATCCGGCATATCGACCAAACTTATCGAGTGCGTTGCCTATACCGATGTCCAAGGTTTCTCCGAATATCCTGTACTTGCCTGCCCTATAAGAAAGCACCTGAGAATTGCCACCGCTTACGTACAATATAACCGGATCCGTCACATTGCATATCCTCCTGCCAACCTCGATGTGAGCAATGCAGTGATTTACCCCTATCAGCGGAATGTCTAAGGAAAGAGAGAGAGCTCTGGCAGCGGTCGCTATCGTTCTAAGACAAGGCCCAAATCCCGGACCTTGCGAGAAGGCGACGGCAGATAGATCCTTGCCAGCCCCTTCAGCTAAGACCTTTTTTATCAGATCTCCGATGTTAGATGCATGGTGTTGCGCTGCCATTCTGGGGTGCAGACCACCTTTCTGAGGCAGGTATTGCGACTCTGCCTCGGCAACAATATTGGTACGATCGACAATGGCAGCACTTAGGTTCCAAGCCGTCCCTTCTATACCCAGGACAAATCTATTTTTCATTCTTTTTAGACTTGAACTCCGTGTAACCACACTTGCCGCATGAGCGCCGGTCGCTATGCTCAGCTAGAAAAGTACCATCTCCACAGCGCGGGCAGATTTGCCTCGTTCGCTTTAGCGTCTTATCACCAGTATCATAGAATTTGCTGACCATGGTCATTCTCCCTTGGATTTAGTCTCAGGTTTCGCTTTGGCTTCTTTTGATTTGGGGTTTGATTTTGATGTCTTCTCTTTGGGTTTAGGTTCAACTTCCTTCTTAGTCTCAACCTTTTCTGCTGATATCTCAGGTTTAGCTTTGATTTCTTTTGATTTTGGTGTCTTCTCTTTGAGTTCAGGTTCAACTTCCTTCTTGGTCTCAACCTTTTCTGCCGGTTTTTCTTCTGCCTTGATGACGTTTCGTTGGATTATATGTGCCTGCTCAATATCTCTGAGATCTTTCTCAGAGTTGTAAATTTTTGCGTAACCGCGCGTCTCTCTTTTGCCATACTCCGAGCGCATTCGCTCGATAATGACCAATTCTTTTTTCGCATTGAGCATGGCAGCCAAATTGTTTCTGATCTCTTCTCTAGATGGGGTAGCGCCTTCATGGTCCACCTTGAACGTTATTTCCAGCCTTTTCAACAATGGGTTTAATCTCTTTTCTATGACTTCGCTATTCATAATTGCCTCCCTTGGGTTGCTTTCATCATGTCCTCCAGCAAAGAGCACAACGAATCTCCTTTCATTTGTCGAAGTAGAGACATTGCTTCATATTTCTTTCCCTCGTCAACAGGCACTAATACCACGCCTTCACCCGGTTGACCATAGATGACGACCGAATGCAAGGGTGCCATAATGACTGCTGGCAACGCAGCTAAGTCTTCTTCACCACGTACAAATATTCTTATCGGTTTGCTGTGCCCCATAGCTTCATGCAAGACAAGGACGAGTTCTCTGGTGATCTGACCTGCGGGATTAGCTAGGGACTTTTGCGTGAACTCTTGCATCTGAGTACCTTGGATCAACTCTTTAGGAGCCTTCTTCCTCATGATTTTTTCGTCCACCACGCATATGTCAGGAATCTTTCCGGATTTGATCAAATAAAACGTCACGACGTCGCCGACGGAGATGAGTTTAGTCGGATTACAAAGATCCCGCTTTAGGCTCTCAATGGGCTCATCTCCTTTATAAAGGGTGCCAAAAGGTTTTTTAAAATGCTCTCTCAATTCTTGGGTTAAAGTTAGAGCCAAGTCATCGCACCTTCAGCGCATATTTGCCAGGCTGACTGATATTCATCCTCTTTGCCGCCTCAGATCTTTGGGGATCGATTATAATGACGTATCCCACCCAATCCGTGCTCAGCGAGGTGGAGCCACAGCTACATGTTGGCCCTCTCGTAATCCTGTGACATTCTCTACACGCTTTTTCAGTCATTCTTCCAACTTCTTACGTGCCTCTTCTAACCACTCCAGCTTGCCTAATGCTGTTTGGCGCATGGTCAGCCCTATCTTGCTCTCCCGGGGGTCCCTCTCGTTTAAGCTGACTGCCACAACTCTCGCCCTAAGGCTGTCGCCCTCAGCTAACGCCCTGTTACTTTTCTTGCCGACTAAGCGCGCATTTTTTTCATCGTAGGAGATATAATCATCATCAATTTGGCTGACATGGAGTAGTCCATCAACAGGCCCCATGCTAACGAACGCCCCAAATTCAACGATCTCCGCTATGCCCCCCTCAATGATCTCCTGCAGTTCCGGTTTGTAGACAATTGCATCAAAGGTAGTGTCATAGTATACAGCCCCATCACCCACAAGGATGCGTCCCCCCTTTATCTCAACTACATCTGTTACGGCTACGATGGAGCCAAGCGTTTTGTCAGTTCTGCCCTCAAGTTTCTCCTCTAATGCTGATTTGACAACCTGCTCTATTTTACCACCCAATTTATCTGGTGGGATGCGCACGGTATCTATAAGCCTCATTTTCCTATACATAGTCCAACCTCTTTTTCTGGCGTAGGGATATGGTAGTTATACCCTTATCTTTTAATCGCTTTCTCAATTCTGCATCATTCGTGACGACCGCGGCGTTCATCTCCCCGGCGGTTTGGAGGATCATATCGTCTGTGAGTCCTTTTGCATCGACGACCTCACATCTATCCAGGAGTGATAACGCTATAGATACTTCAACTTTGTTGCCACCTTTTTTGTACAGACTCTCCAACTCACATACGACTTGTCCAGGAACGATGAATTGGTCGTAACCCAATCTTTCCAATTCAGAGAAGATGTCAACGCCAAATTGCCCGGGAATCATCAATGCGTTGGTATCGAGAATTGCCCTCATAGGAGCACTCCAACCCCAATCAAACGCCATCTAGCACCAATTCGTCTGCTGATTGCAACTCTTGAAGCAGGCTGAGCACAAACCGGCCGCTTTAGTTTGACGTCCATTTCATTATTTCTAGCAGAGGATACAACCCCTATCGTGGTGGCTGTTCCAATACTAAGCATCAACAACTCACTTGTGCGTATGGGTTCTACATCAGATTCTTCTTGCGAACCCACAACCCTATCAAGCAATTTGACACTCATTGCAAACTCCTCCCAAACCGGGGGAAGTGAGTCTAAGTGACCTGCTACTTGCCCTACAAGCGCATCGCTTTTGGTCATAGATGGATCCAGCTTCGTTCCAACGCCCAATAATCCTCCAGGTATGGCCTCCTTGACACTTTGCCCCCCGGCCATTATTTTCGTTATCTGGGTCCTAATCGGAACCCAGCTTATCTTGCCCTCAAAGTCTACCTTCCTACCAGGCTTAATCTCTATTTGATCTCCAACCCTCAGCAAGCCCTGATTTAGTACCCCTCCTATGATTCCCCCCATGATTTTATTTGGCGTAACCCCTGGCTTGTTTACGTCAAATGATCTGGCGATGGACATGTGGGCTGGTTTGTTTAAATCATGAACCGGTGTCGGAATCGTTTCTTCGATCACTTTAATCAGAACATCGATGTTCGCCTTGTGCTGCGCTGAGATGGGCACTATGGGTGCATTTTCGGCCACCGTGCCCTTCACAAACTTTTTTATTTGATGATAATGCTTGAGAACGTCCTCTCTTGACACTATATCAATCTTGTTTTGAGCAATTACGACATTTTTAACCTCAATTATGTCCAATGCCATCAGATGCTCCTTGGTCTGTGGCTGTGGACAGGGCTCACTCGCTGCAATGACCAGTACAGCGCCGTCCATGATCGCAGCACCACTTAGCATGGTTGCCATCAATGTTTCATGACCAGGAGAGTCAACGAAGGACACCGTTCGAATCTCATTGGTATCCGAACCGCAATGCGGACACTTTTTTTCTATGGAATAACATTTGGGCTCCTCGCAGTTGGGGCACTTTCGAAAGGTGATATCTGCATATCCCAAACGTATCGATATACCTCTCTTGAGTTCCTCACTATGCCGATCAGTCCAAACACCAGATAAAGCGCTAACTAGAGTGGTTTTACCATGGTCCACATGCCCCACAATGCCGATATTAACACTGGGTTGTTTCAAACTTTGACTTCCTCCAACAAGAGTAATGTGATGTCATATGTTTTTTGCTCATCTCATATAATAGTATCTTGCGGTCTAAAACAAAATGAAGCATGATTACTTAATGCTAAATAAAATCAAAAATTAGTTTCTATTTTTAGCTAATTGTGACTCTTAAAATTAGTTCATTATGCGCTTGTCTTTAGTTGTTGGGATAATCACAACACGACTGTACTGTAGAATTTTCGGTTGGAACTCTCAAAAATACTGCCAAACTTCAACAATATTGCCAAATCTAAGCAACTATGGCCTTGCAGCTACAGTATTTAGGAAAAGATTTTTATATTGTTTCGGATGAATATGCCCCATAAGGCCAAAAAAAATATAATCCCTTTTAAAGGGTGAGGCAGATGAAAAACAAAATCACAAAGCTTTATGCTTTGTTTATAATTTTGGCTGTTGTGGGCAGTTCACTTAATGGTATAGCTATCGCAGCGAATAATCCAGTGAACCTAATGGATGATGCCCCAGATGGCATGGGGAATGTTACACTACCTTTTGTTACAGTGGCAATACCGTCTATAGCATCAGAATCATCGAATAAAGTAGTAACCACAGACGTATCTTCTGCTTCTAGAGCAACGAATTCCACAAATAAAACGATAACCGTATCAAGTGATCCAACCTGTGTCAGCGGTATGATAAGTTTCGATACTACCTGGACGCTGGCAAACAGCCCGTACATTGTTGTTGGTGGCGTTTTAGTTAATGATGGCGTTACATTGACTATTGAACCAGGAGTTACAGTGAAATTTGACAGCGGTTTTGCCCTTCAGATAGATGGCACACTAATTGCACAGGGAACGAGTGACAATATGATTACATTTACCTCAAACCAAACGACGCCTGTTGCAGGAGATTGGGGCTATGTTCTGTTCAGCGATTCAAGCACTGACTACGATGATGGGCAGGGGTCTATCTTAGAATACTGCGTTGTTGAGTACGCAGGTGGTGTGAGTGTTGATAATAATGGAGCAGTGAGGATGAATAATGCCCATCCGTTTATCAACTATTGTACGATAAGAAACAATAATGCAGCAGGGATTTATGCATGGAGTCTATCAGAGAATCTTAAGATTACAAATAATACTATTATAAATAATATTGCCTTATCATCTGGTGGCGGAATCGGTGTAACTGGTGGTATAGCCACCATTTCCAATAACACAATCAGTAATAACAAGGCATCCTATCATGGTTATGGTGGAGGTGGTGGGGGAATAAGTGTCTGTGGCTGCACAGCCATAATCTATGATAACACTATTAGTGATAACACGGCATTAGGCGGATCATATTATTATTATGGCGGTAGTGATGGTGGTGGCGGAATATACGTCTTTAGTGGTGCTACAGCCACTATTTTAAATAATACCATCAATAACAATACGGCATCTTTGGGTGGCGGTGGAATATATGTCTATTCGGCCACAGCCATAATCTCCAACAATTTTATTAGTCAAAATACAGCAAATGCCCCATATGGTAGTGGTAACAGTGGTGGTGGAATTGGTATCCATTCGGCCACAGCCACCGTTTCTAATAATAATATTCGTAATAATATTGTATCAGGTGATGGCGGTGGAATCAGTGTTTATGGGGGCACTACTACCATTTTAAACAATACCATCAGTAATAATCAACTTTCATCGGGCGGATTCTCTTACGGTGGCGGTGGTGGAATCATAGTCTTCGGCTCGGCCACAGCCACCATCTCTAATAATCTTGTCAGTGAAAACAATGCATTACATAGTAAATATGATGGGAAGCCACAAGTTGGTGGTGGAATATACGTCTATTATGGCATAGCCACCATCTCTAATAATTCTATAATTAGAAACGCTGCTTTAAACGCTTCGGCTGTCTATTATAGCTATGCGGACAATCAGGATTTCAAATACAACACTATAATAGGCAACATAGCAATGGGTACTGCACCAACCTATGCAGTTTTCATCTCTAGCCATCCACTCTTTAACAAAAATAACATATTTGATAACACCGCCACCTACGAATTATACAACGGCAATCCCCAAGGTTCACCAAATCTCAATGCCACCAACAACTGGTGGGGCACCACTGATGAAACGGAAATACAAGCGATGATATACGATTGGTTTGATGATTCCAGCAAAGGGATTGTAGACTATAATCCCTACCTCTACGCCCCCGTCGGCTTTGCCGATAACCTCTGGAACATTAGATACAATGCTGATGACCGGTTCCACGACAACGAACCGTGGCTGAGGCCATGGAGACATGACTACGAGGATGGCTGGGGAAGATGGGTTGGGGAGTGGTCGTATGAGGTGCCGTGGAGCCAGAATTACACGCAGAGTTCCGGCTCAGTTGGGAACTTAAATTGGGATACGCTGGGCAACGGGAATTTACATATATCCGCCAGTAAAGATCATCAATGGCATGCTTGGACCTATGTATATGTGAGCAGTCCGAAGAACATAACCATTCCCGCAAGCGGGGATTGTGTCCCCCGATGCTTCCTCAATTACGCTTTTGATTCACCTCATACTTTCCCAGCTACTCTTCACCTTGAAACTGGCTGGAACCGCATTGACCTTACGGGCTACAACCAAAATTCTGGCTACTCATTCGATCTGAACTATAATTTGACCACCAATGTCGATATTATGAGCAGTTCTCAACGCGATAGCCCGTTCATCATAGGAACAATTCCACCCGCCTATACTGATGAGGATACCCCCTATAGCTGCGACCTCACCTCTCATGAGTTCGATCTGAAGGATAACGATACCGATCTCATCTGGAGTATCAGTGGAGTGGATATAAGTCTATTTAATGTATCTATATCCCTTGAGAGTGATGTACTTACAATCATGCCTGTATGTAATGCGTATGGCTCAGACACCGTCACCTTGACGCTCACCGATTCTGACGGCCTATCAGCATCTCAGGATATCACCGTGACCATATTTTCTGTGAATGACCCACCAATCGCATCCTTCACATATTCATCAGAGAATCTAATCACAAACCAAACAATCACTTTCAACGCTTCTAATTCAATAGACCCAGATGGATGCATCACAAATTACGAATGGGGCTTCGACGATGGAAATATCACAAGTACGACAGAATCAGTCATCACTCACTCCTATACCTCAGCAGGCGATTATTACGTAGGTCTAACAGTAACTGATAATGACGGAGCAACGAGTACAACTCTAAAGATAATAGCGGTTTCAGAAATAGGAGAATTTATTTTCGACACAGGTGAAGGATCATATCCAAGCATCTTAGGTATACACAATGGCACAATCACGCCAAACCAAACAATAACCGTATCCAAGATTTATACATATCCCTGCACAGGAACCGGCGGGCACGCAGAATACGTGAAAATATGGAATTCGACATGGAATACGACTGCAACCTGGAATGGATACGCAGGCGATTATCACAACCTAACCTTTAGCGAATCTTTCGTATTAAGGGCAGGTGAAACATACCATTACACGATCAGGACGGGCTCTTATCCGCAGATAATACATGCGACCAGCAAGGCAGTGACAGGAGGGATAATCACCTGCACACAGTTCACCGATGTAAACGGTGTCACCCATAATGACTGGATTCCTGCGATTAGATTGGAGTGAAATAACAAAGAAAAACGACCTTAAAGGTCGCCGTTGTAATTTCACTGCCATCCGATTTCAAACCTTGCCGGTTTTTTTCTTTCCTTCCTTCACCTCCTACTGAACTTCTTGAACACGACTATTAGGCCCCCCAATATCACGGCGATTATCCCTATTCCTGCAAGCCCCCAGGAAGTCGAAGCCGAGGCTGTCGCCCTTATCTGGACTTCATCTGACTCGACTTGGTCACTTAAACCCTTCAAGGTGAGCAAATAGTCCCCAGCAACGGTATCGTCCGGTACCTCCACGACTATAGTGAAGGTGAAGGATTCGCGCGGTTTAAGCGACTCTATCTGCGCAGGAGTAACGGATGCATCCCAGCCTTCTGGTACCTCAATATCAAGCTTGAGGGTTGTCATAGGTGTTTCCCCTGTGTTTGTAATCTTTGCCGTAAAGGTGGTGGTATCTCCGACAGTAGCGCTGGTAAGGAGCGTAGAAGGCGCCAGACTTAGATCGTAAGAGCCTATGATATTGGCCTTCAAATCCAGCCGAATGCTACTGGTGCCATCCGCTGATTCGACTTGAACTGGTACCAAATAACTACTAATGTTAACAGTGCTGGGCGGAGTGACCTCAACAACCAGATTCTCTGATTCTCCCGCCTTTAGGTATAGACTTGACACCTCGACGGTGTCAGACTTGAAAGCCACCTCCCAATCCGTAGGAGGTTCCACGACAGATAGAAACAGACGCGTATCCGTCTTGCCTGAGTTGATTATCGTTATGGGATATTTCGCGACCTCGCCCGCCTTAGCAGTCACTTCCAGAAATGTTGCGGTAACCTCAATTTCCTCTTCGGCCTTTGTTATGTTTATATTCAGTGGTAAGAAGGTAATTACTTTCAAATCAGAGGATTCTGCTTTGACCGATATTTCATATTCACCTAACATCGCAGTAACAGGGGGAGTGACCTCAAGGATGAGGTCTGCGAACTCACCACTATCCAAAGTCACTTCTGTCACAGCCTCGCCATCTGCGCTTTTGACAAAGGTTGTCCAATTGAGCGGGACTGAATCAACAGATACTCTAAACCGCATTTCCATGCCGAAGGGATTTTCCACTCTCAACTGGAATGTGACAGTTTCACCGGGTTCAACCGCCTTTCCAGGAAATTGACAAAATATTATGGGCTCGTCGAGCGGCTTGACCAATATCGTGAAGCTTAACGTTGAGTTCGTTTTCCCGACTGAGGTGAGCGTTAGGCTGTTGTTTCCTGTGGATGTTGAAGGAATCCTGGCTTCTAACTGGAGATTTAGGCTTGAGCCGGATGATAGGTACACTTTTGTAACCTCGCCGGTTGCATCCAAAACCCTCGTTGACCAGCCCTCTGGCTTGGATACCAAGAATTCCACTACTTCTGATTCCTCGCCTATATTGCTGACCGTGAAGGGAAGGAGCACTTTGTCTCCAGGACTTTCCACACGGCTCAAGGCTGACGAGGAGGATCTCAGGGCCCTAAGCAAAACTAGGTCTCCGAGGTGGACTACGTCATCACCTATAGTAACGCTTTTAGTCACCTCGACGTATCCCAGCTTCGAAAAGTGGATTACGTATGTGCCGGTTTGCAGGTGGTGAATGCTGAAATAGCCTTTAGAGTCTGTTTGCCCGCTCTCAACGTAGGATTCGTCAGAAGAGTACACCTCCACCTTGACGCCCCCTATCCCTTCGCCCCCTTCGTCCACAACCCTGCAGGATATTATGGGCTCGTCGAGCGGCTTGACCAATATCGTGAAGCTTAACGTTGAGTTCGTTTTCCCGACTGAGGTGAGCGTTAGGCTGTTGTTTCCTGTGGATGTTGAAGGAATCCTGGCTTCTAACTGGAGATTTAGGCTTGAGCCGGATGATAGGTACACTTTTGTAACCTCGCCGGTTGCATCCAAAACCCTCGTTGACCAGCCCTCTGGCTTGGATACCAAGAATTCCACTACTTCTGATTCCTCGCCTATATTGCTGACCGTGAAGGGAAGGAGCACTTTGTCTCCAGGACTTTCCACACGGCTCAAGGCTGACGAGGAGGATCTCAGGGCCCTAAGCAAAACTAGGTCTCCGAGGTCGGTCTGCCCAACACTAGTCAATGAAACGCTTATGTCATATGACTCGTACTTTGAATCCAAATCTGAAAAATGAAGGGTGTATTTGCCGAGTGGCAGACCATAGACAAAAAAATATCCATTAGAATATGTGCGCTTGTTCTGGACATAGGCTCCATCAGAAGAATACACTTTGATCTCAATGTCACTTAACCCTTGACCATCTTCATCTACGACTCTACCTGCGACGGTAGCTGTTTCCTGCAGACCCACTACGCTAACAGGAAAAATTGCCGAGCATAACGTTAAAACGATAAGATGGCAAGCAACTACCTGCCCTAAGTGCCTTAAATTCCTTATACTGTGGTTCCTTATACTGTGGTTTTTCCTCATGTTCTCATCATCCATTTGTTCTCATCACCCATTCATTCACATTTTCATCTAATCAATGGTAATGCAAGAGGAGGCTGAAGCGAGGGGAATGGAAGATATGGAGTAAAGAACCGCCGAAGCCCCCTCCTCATTACTTTTATTTTCAGTTCAGTATTCGCTTATCCTCCCGGTCTGATCTCTAAGCGCATGAAAAACAGGTAGGACGCTGCAAAGCAGACCACTAGACCTAACGTTATGGCGGCGATGCTTGGCCAGCTCGCAGCGACGCTCTGAGTCAGCGTTGGCGACCCGAATGAAGGAGGGCCACCTAAGCTCAAGCCAAACGCTGCCCTACCCTGTGTCTCACCTAGAATCTGCGAAGCCACTTCGCTGTATAGATAGGTGGGGGACAGCTTTGAGATGCTGTCCTGTAGGACGAATCTCTTTTGCATCAACGCCTGAAATTCAGTAGATTCTCGAATTTCAGGGGACATTCTCTGACCACTCGGGAAAGGTGCTATCGTGTTTACGATGAGCGAAGCAATAATGGAGAGCATAACCGCGAAGAAGAGCCATGTTGCAATAGATGCAAACGTAGATGTGGACACCTTCTTAGTTAGCACGGAGAAGAGCACCCCCAAGCTGAGCCAGAAAGCCAGGTAGAGTATTGTAATTAATGATAGGAAAACGATGCTCAAAGCCTGTCCCAAGGTTGGCCCAAAGCCTAAGAGAGGTATTGCCAAGCCGCACATTATACCGATGGTGCCCAGCGTCAACATCGCCAACGCAGTAGTGCCAGCCAGGAACTTACCGTTGATGACTGCATCTCTGAATATCGGCTGGGAGAGAAGCACCGAGAGGGTACCGCTGGTCCTCTCGTTATTGATGGCATCGCATCCCAAGGCTAATCCCAATATGGGGCCGAAGAAGACCATCAACTGAACGAACGAGTATCCGGATCGAGCTCCGGAAAATATGGCTAAGAATCCTGCTTCAGTGTTATTCCTTATAAAGTCTGCTCCCTGATAGACAGATACACAAGAGAGAAGCAATATCACGGCAAATAATATCAAGTAGCGTTTGCTTCCAAAATGGTCTGAAAGCTCCTTCTTATACACAGTAAATATGCCAGCCATCGCTATTATGCCTCCTGATAGTATTTCATGAAAACTTCCTCCAACGTGTATTCTCTGGGTTTCATGAGTAGAATTATCGCCCCATTCTTCGTGATCGTTTTAGAAACCTCTTCGGTATTATCCTCTGCCATATGCACATATAGCCTGTCATTTTCCTTAGTTACCGACGTTACCCCATCAATGTCTTTCAGTTCTTTTAGAAGTTTGGGGGTCAAATTAACTAACTTGAACTCTATGCTCTTTTCCTCTTTTCCCGCCAGCTCCTTGGTGAAGTTCTCTATCGTGTCTGTGGCCACCAACTTCCCTTGACGTATAATGCCTACTCTGCTACATGTCACCTGGACCTCATGCAACAAGTGCGATGATAAAAATACAGTTAAGCCACGCTCTTTGTTCAAGCGAAAGATGAGGTCACGTATCTCCTTTATCCCCTCAGGATCCAAACCAATGGTTGGCTCGTCGAGGAAAACGACCTTTGGGTCTTTCATCAATGCTTGAGCTATGCCGAGGCGTTGTTTCATTCCACGAGAGAAAGTCTCTACCTTCCCGTCCCCCCACTTCGTTAGGCCCACTTCAGCCAGGAGATCTGTTGTCCTTCTCTCTCTTTCGATTAGGGGTAGATCATTTAGCTGCCCGATGTAGTCCAGGTACTGCTTGGCAGTTAGGTTTTCGTAGTAACCTGCAAATTCCGGAAGACTTCCCGCAATCTTCCGCACTTCCCTGGAGTTCTTGACCACATCATAGCCACCTACCATTGCGGTTCCAGATGCAGGCGTTGATAGTCCCAGGAGCAGAAGGATGGTAGTCGTCTTTCCAGAACCATTTGGACCCAAAAAACCGAAGATTTCCCCCTCATCAACTGTCATGTTCAGATGGTCGACTGCTGTAAGGTCTCCATAGATTTTTGTCAGGTCTTGGGTTTGGATCATGGGCTCAGACATTCAGTTTGCTCCCTAATATCCCTCTTTTTATTAGCTTGGGCTTACCTATAGCATCATACATATTAAAGAATTTTTCAGGATTATGCCCAATTCTAACCACAATTCAATCAGAAAATGTTTAATCATTGGTCGTGAAAAACAAGAATAGGAAGGACTTATTTATACCCCATAATCTAAACTGATAAGCGAAATGAAAAATCCTTACTTTAATCGTCTGGAGAAGTATAGATGCCCGATCGTGTGAGCACATTGAAGCATTTGCTGGGATGGCTAATTGCAGGTACAAGAGGTGGTATCACCCGTGCCCACATGATTAAGGCTTTAAAGGAGACTCCGCAAAACGCCAATCAATTGGCGCATCTGCTTAAAATGGATTATAGAACGATAAGGCATCATCTCCAAATCCTTCAGAAGAACGGGATAATCACGTCCGTAGGAGACAGGTATGGTCTGACGTATTTCTTGTCCCAAGAAATGGAGGATAATTACACCCTATTTGAAGAGATTATGGTAAAAATGTGGAAAAAAGAAAAAAGGGAGGAAAACAAATGAGACACCATATGAACAAAAATGCGAAGATTTCGTTAATGCTGGTAACATTGGTAGCAGTGGCTTTACTGACAGCATTATGGGCCACCACGTATTCACCCCATTCTCCTTTACTGGAAACTAGGCGAGGCCCCCCACCACCCCCTATAAGGGATATGGAGTTATATTATACACTTAACACGGTTATTTCATCGATCAATGTGACAATTTTAATCTTCCTACTGGTCACATATATCGGCATATACAGGAAGATAAAGTCAGAGTTCACAATCGGATTAATGATATTTTCAATGGTCTTACTTTTCTATGCGCTTAGCTCCAATCCCTTAGTGCATCAAATTTTTGGTTTTCGTGCCTCTGGCCTTGGACCATTTGCCATGTTGCCGAACTTATTTACGTGCGGAGCATTAGCCATACTGCTGTATCTCAGTGCCAAATACTAAGAGTGTTTCTCGTATGTGCGTGTAACATATTTTCAATGTCTTTCGCGACTTCTACGCTACTTCAAGATCAATTAGAGTGTTTAACAACCCTTTTAGACAGATTCATGTCACAAGTTAGAGACTGCCATTATTTTCTGTTTTTAGATCATATCTACCTGAATGAACTGCAGAACTAAGAAGTCAATGTCAATAAGTCCAAAACAGAAAATATATACGCTACGCAAGCGATACTTTAATGAAACTGAATGAATCTAAAGACGAGTGGCGCCGAGGCAATCGTCAGATCATGTGACGGGCATATATTAAAACAGCGAATGCCCAAGCGCTATAGGATCAAAGAAGTAGACGAGCAGCTTCGAAGAGATCGCACGAAGTCAGAGGCAAAACTGATCTCAGAGGCTCGCAGAGCAGGTATTCCGACACCCATCATCTATGACGTCACCGATTATGATATAAGGATGGAATATCTGGAGGGGGCACAGCTCAAACATGTACTTGATGTAGGCCTATGCAAGAGAATCGGCGAACTGGTAGGGAGGCTCCACACCTCAGGCATCGTTCATGGCGACCTGACCACTTCAAACATGATTCTTTCGCAAGGAAGGATTTACCTGATCGACTTTGGACTGGCATACTTTGACCACAGCACTGAGGCACGAGGCGTGGACGTGCATGTGCTCTTCCAAACATTCGAAAGCACTCATGATGAGCATGAAGCGCTGATAAATGCGTTCATCGAGGGATATGAAAAGACGTTTGATGGCGCTAAAGAGATCATTCAACGCGTAAAAGCGATAGAATCAAGGGGCAGATACAGGACCGAAAGACTATGAAGACCGTTTATTTTGTAACCGGAAACGCTGGAAAGGTTAGAGAGGCAAAAGCGATGCTTGAGAAGTTGGGCATAGGGGTCCAGCAAATCCATTATGAATACCCTGAGATCCAATCTGATGATTTGGAGAGCATTGCAAAATATGGCGCAAGGGATGCTGCCATGCATTTGAAAAGGCCGGTTATGGTGGAGGATGCTGGGATGTTTATCTCTGCCCTGAAGGGTTTTCCCGGACCATATTCGTCGTTCACTTTCAAATGCATTGGCAATGAAGGCATATTGAAGTTGATGAGAGGTGTAGAAGATCGCAATGCTCAGTTCAGATCTGTGATTGGATTCTGTGAACCTGACAAAGAGGTGATCACTTTTAGTGGTTCCGTGGAAGGAGAGATATCTAATGAGCCTCGTGGAAAGATGGGTTTTGGCTACGATCCGATCTTTCTTTATCAAAACAAGACGTTTGCCCAGATGTCCACCGAAGAGAAGAACGAAGTATCGCACAGATGTGTTGCACTGAGGAAATTTGCAGAGTGGTTTTGCAAAGATATTTAATGCATAGGAGGATGTATAATGGAGGATTTTCATGAAGAAAAAACAAACTAGCAGTAAGGCACCTGAATGGTTGGAACTAAAGGCGAAGGATATCGAACAGATAGTTGTTGAGCTAAGAGGACAGGGCATGTCATCTTCTGAGATCGGGTTGATCCTAAGAGATAAGTATGGGGTCCCAGACGTGAAACTTGCAACGGAAAAGAAGATAACCCAAATACTCAAGGAAAAAAACGTAGGACCAAAGGTTCCAGAGGACCTACAGAATTTGATCACAAAGGCTCTGGAATTAAAAAAACATCTCGATCTAAATCTGAAGGACGTTCACAACAAAAGGGCGCTTCAGCTTATGGAATCGAAAATCAGGCGACTGGTTAGGTATTATAAAAATAAGGGGGAGCTCCCCAAAGATTGGATTTATGACCTAAAAACGGCTGAAATGCTGATCTCGAGATGAAAGATGATTGAACGGCTATCAGAGACGGCAGAAATGGCGGCAGAAATGCTTGCCAAGCAGGATTATGTGCGGGTCATATCGCATAACGATGCCGATGGCATAACTTCGGCAGGTATAATCTGCAACGCCCTGTACAGAAGGGATATCAAGTTTCATGTCAGCATCATAAGTCACCTAGATGAGGCGTTTATCAGAACGTTGGATGACACTGCGACAGTTTTTTGCGACATGGGGAGCGGGCAGCCAGATTTGATCCCCCATGATGCCATCATAATTGACCACCACATACCCACTGAAACCGATACAGAGCACCTACAATTAAACCCACACATAGTCGGAATAGATGGCTCTTTTGAGCTTTCAGCCTCTGGAGCCACCTATGCAGTTGCAAAGTATCTTGGCGACAATATCGACCTCTCTGGCCTTGCGATCGTAGGAGCACTTGGAGATTGCCAGACAATGATCGGAGCGAACAAAGACATTCTAGACGAGGCCCTACAGCATAATATCGTTACCACCACCCATGGCTTAACGCTCGGTGATGGAGACTTTGCAGAGTTGTTCATGTATTCGATCGATCCATACATAGACATTACCGGCGATGCTGATAAAATCCAGAGATTTCTAAATGAGTTGGGCATCGGTGGAAAACTAGGCGACCTTTCTCCAGAAGAGTTGCAACGCTTTATATCTGCATTGATGCTAAAACTTATGAAAAAAGCATCGGTAGATGTCATTGAGTCTTTGATAGGTGAATCCTACAAACTGAATTATGAAGTCTTATCAGATGCCTCACTATTTGTGAGGGTGACTAATGCAGCTGGTAAGCTGGGAAAAACAGGACTTGCCGTAGCATTATGTTTGAGAGATGCAGGAGCCAAGGAGAAGGCACATCAACTATGTTTAGAGTACCAAAAAAGAATTATCCTGGAAATGAAAAAGATAGAGCCGGATATAAAAGAAGGAGCCAGCGTTCGATACGTTAATTCATCCGACAAGGATATCGTAGGAGCATTAGCAAGCACGATCATTAGGTATCTAGCACCAGATAAACCCATACTTGTAATGACCGAGGACAAAGGCAAGATAAAAATCTCCGCCCGAGGAACAAGAAAACTTTTGCAGAAAGGACTGGATTTATCGGTTGTGATGTCCGAAGCGGCAAAAAAGGTTGGCGGAGTTGGAGGAGGACATAACATAGCATCTGGTGCAGCCATTCCCCTTGGTGTTGAGTCAAAATTTATAAAGGATGTAGATGCCTGCATAACAGAGCAATTGGGTGGTAAAGGTGAAAGTGAATGATTGACTGTAAATGTCTAGGTAAAATCGTTACATCTCATAAAAGATGCCATATAATTATGGATTCCATCAGACCAGACAATACTCTGAATATGCGCACCACCTGTAAAAATGGGGAGATCATCACAGAGTTTGAGATCGATGGAATCGGAACGTTAATCGCAACCGTTGACGATTATCTATTGAACCTGAAGATTGCTGAGGAGATGACAAGGGATGACAGTGGATGAGATGAAATTTCATCTGATTGGATATTTCAAGTTGAGTGATGACGGCACGAAGGCAGAAGACGATATGGCCGATCTGATGGTCAAAGCAAACGAGGGCATTCTAACAAAGGGCGCGCCTTCTGGAAAAGGTGCAAGAGTCATCAACTGGAATATCGATAAGAATGGCATAACGGTCGAAATCCAATCGGATCGATACGTGAGGGTGCATGACGCACTGCTTCGCCTTAGGAAGGCTTTGACGGCATTATTGGGAAAGCATCACATTGGGATCAGAGGCATTGAGATAGAAAGGTTTACCATACAAATGCCATCTGAAGAGCCTCTCAAAAAGAATATTCCATTTGTAAAAGACATGCGCTATGAAAAAGGTGAGATTCTACTTACTTTGGATGTTGATGAGCAACAAATAAAGAACAGGGTCCCAGACAGGATTGTCAGTCTGATCGAGGAGAAGGTTGAATCACGGAAATATGGTAAGAAAGAGCACTGGGAACTGCTATGGCAAAGCGAGGAGAGAATCCATAAATTCAAGGAAGATCCGACCAAAGAGCTGACGAAACGCAAGTGGGTCAAACATGGCGCAGGTAGGGGTCAATGGATATTTGGACCCCAGATGACAAGAGTTTTCAGGGCTTTTGGAGAGATCATAGATGAGGAGATTATTCGACCCTTGGGCTACCATGAAATGATTTTTCCAAAGATGGTAACATGGGATGTCTGGAAGAGGTCTGGTCATGCGAAGGGCATCTACCCGGAGATATATTATGTTTGCCCCCCGAAAACAAGAGATCCGGAATATTGGGAGGAGGTTATCGATTACTACAAGGTCACGCAAGAAGTGCCCTTAGACATCATCAAAGAGAAGATAGATAAGCCAATAGGGGGAATGTGTTATGCACAATGTCCCCCATTCTGGGTGTTTTTACAGGGAGAAACCTTACCTGATGACATTTTTCCCATATGTATCTATGACCGATCTGGGCCGTCCCATAGATATGAGAGCGGCGGCATTCATGGTATTGAGAGAGTTGATGAATTCCATCGTATAGAGCTCATATGGATCGGGAAACAGGAACAAGTGGTTGAGCACTCTAAGAAATTACAGGAGCGATACCAACATTTGTTCGATGAGATACTGGATATACAATACAGAAAGGCGTGGGTTACACCATGGTTCATGGCACAAGAGGGGTTAACGGGCCTAGCAGAGACCAGAGAAGTGGGCACGATCGACTACGAGGCATACATGCCCTACAAGAACGATTGGTTAGAATTCCAGAACCTGAGCGTTAATGGGAGCAAGTATCCAGACGGGTTCAACGTAAAACTACAAAGCGGAGAAGAACTCTGGTCAGGCTGCTCTGGAATAGGACTGGAAAGATGGGGCGCAGCTTTTCTCGCTCAGAAAGGGCTGGACGTTGAGAGTTGGCCCACCCAAGTTAGAAAAAAGGTGGGCGAATTGCCGGAAGTTTTTAAGTTTTTATAGCTTTGTTTTTTACAATTTCCTTCAGTTACCTGCACGCTATCATATCTCCTAAAAATAGGCCTTTTTGTTGAAAAGTCGGAAAGCGCATATATAATTGGGGTGAATAGTTGTTATGAGTAATTCTGGAGTTCACATATTAAAATGAGAAGATTTAATAATTTCGAGATTATATTCCTTCCTATGTTTGATATTGAAGCAAAAAATTGTTTTGATAGAGCTGAAAAAAATTATAAGGACGCACTAAGATGTATAGACGAATCAAAATATGCCGAAGCAGTAGACAAATTTCATGACTTAATCGAAAATGCTTTGAAAACTCTCCTTAATTTATATGAGATTCCCTATAAACCAACACACAATATTATAGACTTATTACCAAAGATAGTAGAAAAAATGCAAAAAGATGATCCAAATTTTTATATATACTCAGAAACTGTTTTGCCACCATTTTTTGCTATTCATAAAATATTAAATGGAATTAGAAATATGGCACGTTATGGTTACTGTGGTTTATCGCCGGATAGAATATTTAATGAAGGATTAGCAACGTCTATACGTATGATGATTGAAACAAATTATCGTTTAATAAAAGGTTGGATTGTGGAATTATTTTATAACAAAGAAAATCTTTAAAAGTATAAATACTACCTAAATATGGAGGCTATAAAATGGATGTAGGTCCCTTAAGTTCACTAACAATAGGTTTCTTTAATGAACAAAGACAGAGAGGCAATATCAAACTTTCACCCAAGTATCAAAGAAGACTTGTATGGCCTTTCCCACATAAGGTGTACCTAATAGATACCATCTTAAAGAATCTACCAATGCCAAAATTTTTTGTTGAAATCATCGTAGATGCTAAAACAGGGAAGACTATTTATAATGTAGTTGACGGTCAGCAGAGACTTAATGCTATCTTTGAATTTATTGATGGAAAAACTGAAGAAGGGAAACCATTTGAATTATCTAAAAAATACTACCCCTTTCCAGAACAGTTTGATGATGAACTAGAAGGCGTTACTTTCAAAACTTTACCAAAACCTCTTCAAGAAACATTTTGGTCATATACCCTAGCCTGTGAACAATTAAGGAATGCTAACCCTTCTGAAATCAAGGAAATGTTTGTAAGATTAAATAAAAATAATGTTAAACTGAATAACCAAGAATTAAGAAATGCACTATATGAAGGTGATTTCAAAAAATTAGCATATAATATTGCTAATGAATTTGGAGATTTCTTCTTAGAGAACAAAATACTCCCTCTTTCTTCAATCAGAAGAATGATTGATGCTGAATATGTTTCTGAGTTACTCTGTTGTATGATGTATGGTATTCAAGATAAAAAGAAAAAATTAGATAAATATTATGCAGATAATGAGGAAATGGATGAACTAGAGATAATGGAATTAAACAAAACGGTAAGAAAAATTATTGACGATATTATATCTAAAATATTTTCTGAAAATGATTTGAAAACAACAAGGTTTCGTAATAAAGCTGATTTTTATTCCTTATTTTTTGTGATTTTTGAATTTTTAAAAGAAGGTTACAGATTTGACATAGACTTAAATGAGGTAAAAAAAATCCTAATAGAAGTTCATAAAGAAGCAAGACTAGAATCTACAAACCCGTCAATGGTAAAATATTATGAAGTAACTGTGAATTCTCCAGATTCAGAGTCTAGTCGTAAATTTAGATCTAAGATTCTTAAAGAATTAATCAAACCATTGCTTATAAAGACTGATGAAAGAAGATTATTTACAGAAACACAAAAACAATTTATATGGCATATATCCAAAGACAAAACCTGTGCTATTTGTAATAAAAAAGTAGATAAATACGAAGACTATGAACCTGATCATAAAATACCATGGTCAAAAGGAGGTTTAACAACCATTGAAAATGGCCAAATTACCCATAGATATTGTAATAAAAGTAAAAAAGATACATTTTAAATATTTCAAAAATTGAAAATACAAAAGATTGAAAAATACAAAAAGCAACGCTAAAGCAGGAATTTAAAAATTGTAAAAATAGATTCGATTCAACAAAATTAAAACAGCGATAAAGAAAACCAGAATAAAAATCTAGGTTTTATCTGCATCTTCACTATCGCTAACTCTCCGAAATACGCCTGATCCTGCACTGCCAAAGTAAATATATTTTCCATCAATCGATTGCACCATCGGATCGATAAACCATCATCCCTTGAGAGAAATTTAGTTAAATATTTCCCATAGTTTATATCTCCTCGGTCTTATGCAGCCGAGATTACCATGAAGCAACTGGCGAAGCTATAACATCCACACACACTAAAGCCCAGGATTAATTAGTCGTTGACTGGTCTTTTTTTATTTACCCTAACCTAAACGCAGGAATGCAGTTATTATAAACGCAGCAATTTGCATCTATGAACTCTGTGCAGGTGATCGTTCCACCAGTGACGGCTTTACTGGTTGCATGTACTATCTGCGGATAGGAGCCTGTTTTGATCGTGTAGTTATATGTCTCGCCCGCTCTTAATACGAAAGGCTCATCAAAGGTTAGGTTGTGATAATCTCCGCTGTAACCGTTCCAGGTTGCAGTCGTATTCCATGTCGAATTCCATATTTTAACGTATTCTGCGTGTCCACCGGTTCCTGCACATGGGTATGTGTACATATGAGAGACATTGACATTATATGATGGTGTGATCGTGCCATTGTGTGTGCCCGAGATACTTGGATAAGTGCCGTTGCCTGTATCGAAGATTATAGGTGGTGAGACAGCGCTAAGTGTAACAACACCCTCTTCTGATGCTCCACCGTAGTAAATCCTAAAGCGCCCATCAGAGAGACTAATCACGGTTGGGTCATAAGTATTTACGCTGTCATATACACCACCGGGGCTAACCCGAACCCCAGCATCTTTGGTGAAATTTACCCCATCTGTCGATCTGGCACTATAGATGCCTTCCTTCAGATTCCAGGGCGGCATCGGTCCCCCGGGTGAGGTGAAAAACATCCAATATGTGCCGTCAGGTAACTTGCATACCGCGGGATCTGCACCATAAACTCCCGTTCCATTCCCTAGTCCTGGGCCATATTCTCTTGTAAAGTTTAAACCATCATCAGATATGGCGCTTGCTATGCTTTCAGCTCCGATACTGCAATAATATAAATGATATCTTCCATCAAATGTGCGCACGATTTCGGGCACAGATGCCCAGCCGTTGTCTATCGTGCCCTCAGATTCTATTCTTATGCCCTCTCTGGTGAAGTTTAAACCATCAGGTGAGATGGCACTGTAAATGCGATGGATCGCATGCCCGGGTCCTCCTTCACCGGTGGCGCCTATATAATACATTCTATAGAAGCCGTCATCTAGTTCTATTACCGTTGCACCATGAGCCTGCCATTCAGGATCACCTGGGATGTTTGTGCCAGTTAGCCTTACCCCCGGCTCTTTTGTGAAGTTTATGCCATCCTCTGAGATTGCACTAAAAATGCCGTCAGGATTGTTGTAATACATCCTGTACATCCCATTATCAAGCCTGAGAACGTAGGGAACAGAACCGTCCCCTAGTCTGATGCCACTTTCTTTTATCCAATCGCCTTCCTCGCCGCCACCTTCTTCAACCATCGTTTTGAAAAACATCTTGTAATCATTTTCGCCAAAGATGGCTACAGTCGGGTCGGCGTTCAAGCCCTGGAACCCCAAAATACCGTCGGCGATGTTCGTGAGACTCCCGTTCGAATACTCGGCGACTGAGACTCCCATCCCGGCGTAGTAAGTGTAGTATTTGCCCCCGATTTTGTGTGTCGATGAAATGCTACCTTCAGACCAGTTAAAACCAGTGTCTTCCGTGAAGGTGGTCGTGGGAGAAGAGGCCGTTGCTTTTGTCAGGCCCCCAGTGTTGAGGAGAAGCACCCACTCGCCGCCGACTTCATCATAAAACAAATCTGGATCGTAAACATACCCGGTGAAAATCACTCCGTCTTCCGTAAAGTTGATGCCATCAGACGATAAGGCTGTGACAATTTTGTTAGTTTCACCCTGGTTGAAATTCCCTAAGTAGGTTAGCCTGATCTGACCGCCATCGATAATGGGGTTGGGATCCACTGGATGGGGGCTGTTGGAACCGCTGATGTGCACATCATAGACGGTAAAAGTCATCCCCCTGTCTTTGCTGATTCCCACGCTCAATTTCTCATGCTCAGGGTCTTCAGCATTGACGTAATAGAGATATAGCTTGTTCTCAAAGTAGATTGCGCCCGGAACTGAAGCATGGTCAAAAAGCAGGGTGTCGTCCACAGTCCAATTAATCCCATCAGTTGAAGTGGCCGAATAGATTTGGTGGTAATAAGGTCCACTGGAAAGAGCATTGTTATCTCCTATTCCATCGGGCAAGCAAGTCACAGCTTCTGCCACGCCGCCCATGCAGGCGAAAGCGGTAATTGCAATTACCAAAACCATCAGGTTAATCTTTTTGTTTTTCATTTTCTTACCCTTCGAGGGGGCTTATCTTTTTGGAGTTTTAAAAAAAGCCTCCATTTGAATTAACATAAATCTTTTCTTAATCTTTTCTGTTAAAAATGCGTTTGTTGAGGAGATTCTAGTCCCATAAAGTTTGCTGGAGCTATCAACCAAAAAAATTCTATATTTTTGCTCTGCCGTTAATAACATACCAAGCATAAAACTCTTGGGAGCTCCATAAACCTAATTCAAAGGCTGTTTTAAGAGCTTTCTTTACTTTTTACCCAGAAGTGAGCATTTCATTTAACACACCGAGCCATGAGATGAGAGATCTCCAGGAAATTATTGACGACAACATTCGGGGTAAAATCAAGCGAAATGTAATTTTTCTTAAAATTATGTCAATATACTATTGAAATCCAAAATGTTTCTGAGCAGCCAAAAGTATCTGAAGCGAAAAATTATTTTTTAGATTCCTTATAAAAGGAATGCCCAATCAAAACAGTGATCAACGCAATCGGCATAAAAATAATCAAAGATGTAATTTCTAGGTTTTATCCGCATCTGCACTAGCGCTCATTCTCCGAAACACACCCGATCCAGCACTTCCAAAGTAAATATAGCGCCCGTCAACTGATTGTACCATTGGATGAGTAACATTATTGCCTGCGAGGTTGGTCAACCCTTCGTTCCAAGGTAACCATGAAGCACCGCCGTTACGGCTGATGAAAACACCCTCTTTCTGGGTGGCAAGATAAAGTGTGCAAGGATCGTTCTTGTCAACTATAATCTTGTAGAAATCCTGATTAAGGTTCAACCCGTTGTTGATGGAATACCAACTGGAGCCTCCATCTGTGCTTTTCATTACCGTTCCATGGGCTCCCTCAAGACTTATCCCCCCGTTCTTTGAGCAGGCATACACCACATTTGGATAGACGGGATCAAAAACGATCGAAGATACCCATTGCTCCTCTGACCATCCCTGACTCAATGTTTGCCAGTGTTCACCGCCATCCATTGAGCGACTTATCCCGTTGCAGGTTCCGGCATAGATGACGGTGGGATTCTCCGGATGGAAGACCATGGATAAGATGCCCTCGTTGGCCCAACCGACGTTGCTTTCCCGCCACCTTTGACCGCCGTCTGTACTCTTGTAGATGCCGGCAGGGAAGGTGCCAAAGAATATCGTACTGGGTTCTGTGGGATGGAACAGCAGCGACGTATGCTGGTGAAGCGGTAGGTCGTTCCCTACGCTGCCCAAAGCATTCATCTGCACCCATCTCTCGCTCGACGCATCATAGCAGTAAAGTTCGTATCCCAAGCTGCCGCATAATAACCTTCCATCAGCAGTTATTGCTATTGTTCTAATTTGGGGGGTGTCCAAACCGTTATTGAAGTCGATCCACGTAGCACCACCATCACTCGTTTTAAATACGCCCTCTTCCGTAGCCACATAAACGGTGTGAGGTGGTTTGGGATCGATGACGATTTGATTGATATGAGTGCCATATATCTTCATATCCGCTATATTGGTGCTGATTCCGAGATCCTTCACATCCATCATAGCCCACCACCTCATTGAGAAAGGCTTTCCATGGGCGCCTATGTCGAAGTCCATCCCGTCATAGGACTTGTATAGCCCTTTGCCCCATGTACCCAACCAAACCTCGTTGGTGTTGTTTGGATTAAGCGCAAAGGTGTAAAATCCATGTCGAAAAGGATCATCGGAAATGACGCTGGGGGTGAGGAAGTTTTTGTCATAGAATGTTGTCCCACCATCATCAGAACGATATAATCCGCCGGGATATGCTCCGACGAAGATGCGATTGGAGTTCATCGGATCAACTCCGATAAGCAAACTATAGACTTCTGGCACTGGCTTATTGCTTAGATCGGGTTGCCAAACTACTGACCAATTGTCCCTATCGACTGTGCCTGAGTAAACGCCACAACCCTGGGTGCCAACGTATATTTTGTCTTGGCTCACAGCGCAAGAAGTAAGAACGGTGGTATCAAGACCCGTATTATAGCTGGTCCAGCTACGGCCTCCATCGGTGCTGATCTGTAAGCCATCATCCATGGCTGCAGCAAATAACACATTATGATCGCTTGGATGAAGTCTTATCGCCCTGCACTCGTTGCTGGTCTCCAGTATCTTGCTCCATGTCAGGCCAGAGTCAGTCGACTTATAGACGCCTGAACCATCGTTAAAAGTATAACCCTCCGGTTCCCTGCACCAGTCTGGTACCCAAAAACCACCAGCACCACAAGCATACAAAACCGTTGGATCAACAGGGTCCACTTCGATATCATAAGCACCGATATTCGGAAAATTTTCCAGCTCCATCCATGTCTTACCACCATCGATTGATTTGTTTGCACCATGGGGGTGCAACGTTATATAGAGAATATCCTGATTGGCCTGATCAACTGCCACATCGAGTACGGCCCGTGGCAGAGTGCTGCTGATATCGGTCCAGTTTGAACCAGAACTAATCGATTTATACAGTTTGCCCCCATGCAAATCTGGACCAAAGGTTGCGACATATATTGTGTCACCCTCTGCCAACACACGGTTCACCATAAAAGCCCCATCTCCTGTGAAATCGGCCACTTTTTCCCACGACGATCCGGCATCAGTCGTTTTCCATAGTTTTGGAGAGGTACGATCCGCAGAATAGATGATGCTGCTGTTCAAGGCATTCAAGCTCAAAGCCGTAGATGATACGGGCGCATCCCTCAGCAATGTCCACGTTTCGCCGGCATCTGTCGTTTTCCATGTGCCGCCGAGCCAGGTAGCAACGTACGCAATGGATGTGTCATTGGGATCAACTATCAACTGCGGCTGACCCCAAACCGTGCACATGGTAAAATTCTCATTAAGCCTTGACCAAGAATTACCCCTATCACTGCTTTTGTATATCTCGCCACAATCACCTATGCTGCCAGCGTAAACAGTGTCAGGATCTGTGGAGTCAATCGCCACAGAAGTAATCCCTTTGGAGTGGGGAACCATAAGTGCCGTCTGCCATGAGTCCCCCCCATCGGTTGTTTTACGGATCATTGCCCAGTCCTGAGATGGCTTGGAATTGTAGCCACTATATACGATGTCGGGGTTGGTGGGATGTACCGCAATGCTATAGGTATAATCTACTTCGGATTGACCCAAGAAAAGCCAGCTATGCCCTCCATCAGTGCTCTTGAAAATGCCAAAGCCGTTCTTTAGAGCGTAAATCGTATCAGGATCAGATGGAGCGGGTGCAATAGCATAGACCGAACCAAACCGAAAGCCATCCCCACAAGGGTCGATTATCTGGTCCCATGTAGCACCACCGTCGGTTGTTTCAAAAACTTTAGCCATACCATCAACACTCCAGATGTTTTCTGGATCATGGGGACTGACTACCACCTCAGAGAAATTATGCGTGCCTGCAAAGACTTCATTCCAGGTTTTTCCTCTGTCGGTCGTCTTGAAAATGCCGCCGTCTGCATCGGCGGCATAGATTATGTCCGGATTAGCGGGATCGATCCCTAGGACATTAATGACACCATTGGTAGGACCACTTGTATGAACCCACGGCTCGCCGCCCAGCAAGTTGCCAAGAATAAATGCTGTTGCGAAAAGAGAGGCAACTACCAAAATAAAAAGTACGATTCTTGTAAAAGAATGTTGATCGCTCAAAGTAATTTTTCTCCTTGATTACATAGTCCCTAAAAAATTATCATTTCTTTATTTCTTTCTTAGTTGTAAGATAACTTATGTCTTAAATATTTTTTGGGATGCTTCGTTTTCCAACGTCATATCAAAAAATCAATTCAACTTAATAAAACCTCTTTTTGACTTCACCCTACAATTACCTTTTATTTTTTAAATAAACATACACTCGTCATCTACCCCAAAAACTTCAATAATGATTTAAACAATTATTAAAACAAAGACCGAAAAACTCTGAATGTTGGATTGAGTTATATGATTACTCTGCCCATGGACATCGTGAGAGGCTTTGGATGAGATGAGGACACTAGTATAACGGTATAAAGGATAATGGGACGGAAAACACCGGAGATAATAGAGGATTAATAGGTCTCGCTAAATTTTATGAGAAAGAGGCTCGAGTTGAAGAAATATTAAACCCAACCTGGTGCTGTTCAGTTAAGAGCATTTTAGGATGCACACAAGCTCCATTTTTGTCGTTTTGGAATCGTATCTAGCTTAAGCAAATACTACACACCAATATTACACACCAAATGTAAGGGTTAAGTTTATTTAGGTGCATTCGTAGTCCTAATTATGCCCTATCTCTTTACTGTTGAAGTAAGATATGAGAACGGCAAGTATATACTTCATAATCCTGCTGATTTGATGTCTAACTTCCCTTTTTTAGAAGGAAAGATCATGACTGGAAAATTCACATCCATATATAGGGATGGTAGAACGATACGAGTTAATAAAGAGTTCAAATGTAAGCTAATTCGAAGCGACAATACTAATACTGTTATTGGGGAAGTTTTAGAGCCTAATCCACTAAAAACTATAGGATTGCCCATGCCATCCACTTTGCTCTTCACTGCTTGTAAGTATAAAGAAGAGAAGGATCGAGCGAGAAGGGAATTTCCAATAGCTGAAAATGTTATGTTGAAGGGCAGCACGTACACTTTTGAGGATGAGGTTAAAAGAATATTAAAAGAGGAGGAAGCAGGCTTAATTTTAGAAGGAACTATTTTTTATCCACAGTTGGAGAAGCAGGTTTCAACTCTAAAGGATGCTCTCTCGTTATTTGAGCAGGAAGAGTATGCTTCTACCAAAACTTCTTGCAGGAAGATCCTTGAATATATCAAGCAAATCAGTAGTAAATGGAAAACTGTAGATGGAAGCGAGAGTTTATGCGACAAACTGAAATCAGTTATTGTTTCTCAATACTCTTTCGCCTCCATTGGAGGACCACATGAAGGAGTAACTACAAAAGAAGAAACCGAGCTTATTTTAAAGAATGTCACATCCTTGTTGTTATACATAAATTCTCTTCTAAAAAATCAGAGAGTTCTAAAAAAGCAGAGTGCAACATAAAGAACTGTAACAACTTTGAATACCGCTAACAATAAATCGCTTTATGATAACTCCAATTTAAGAGAAGTTCTAAAAATAAAAAGTAGAAACGTTAGAAAAGCTGGTCGGTCATAAATTGATAATCCATATTGAAAAATTAAGCACTGCTGCAAAGCTAACCCAGAGAATGTAGGGTATTAACAGATAAGCCGCTGTTTTTGATATTTTAAAAAACTGAAAAATGGTTAACAATATGGCAACCCACAAGATTGCCATCTCTATAAAGGCATAGAATGGAGATTTTAATCCAAAAAAGATAATGGACCATAGGACGTTGAGCGCAAGCTGAATTCCAAATAGGGTTAGTGCCATTTTTACATATCTTGTTTTAGCTCCACTAATCCATACCAAGTACAAGGAGACTCCCATCAAGAGAAAAAGCGCAATCCAAACAGGAGAGAATAGCCAGTTGGGAGGGCTAAAACTTGGTTTTTCTAAGGCAGCATACCATGTTGGAATAGAGGGAAAAGTAAAAAATGAGCCGATAATTCCTGCTAGTTGGCAAATTAGGATAGAATATACGAGTGAGGGTATATTATTAATTTTCATTGTTTCTCAATCTATGAACCTATTTATTAAATTTATGTCATATTTTTTTTACATACTCAAATCTTCATATGCAGATAACGCCGCAATCGCTCCCTCAGCACAGGCTACAACGATTTGCCTTACACCACCGGTCACGTCACCCGCAGCGTATACTCTGGGCAGATTCGTTCTCTGCTTTTTATCGGTGATGATATAGCCCTGCCCATCAAGTTTTAAACCCACTGCCTTTGCCAATGCATTATTGGGAGACTCCCCGACCAGTATGAACACGCCGTCAACATCCAACTCGTGCAATGCGTCTTCTCGCAAATCACGAATTAGGGCACTTTTAACAAGCTCTTTCCCTCTTATTTCCTCTGCTACTGAGTTCCAGATGACGTTCACACCAGATCGAAGAAGTCTTTTTTGCAGGGAGTTCTCAGCCCTGAGTTGGTCTCGGCGGTGCACCAAAGTCACATCACAGCCAAGGTTCTGGAGGTAGATGGCCTCACTTGCTGCCGTATTGCCACCACCTACCACGAGGACTTTTTTCCCCCTAAAGAAAAAACCATCACATGCAGCACAATAGGATACCCCTCTACCAAGAAATTCTGCCTCGCCTAGTATGCCGAGTTTTTTATGCAAGGAACCGGTAGCCAGTATCACTGCATCTGCCGTATATGCGTTCTGATCCGTGTAAAGAGTCATTTTTTTGTCTACCTCAATGTTCTTGACTTCTTCATACAGGATACTAACATATTTCGAGGCGTGGTTTTTTATCTGATCCATGAGCTTCATGCCTTCTATGGAATCAAATCCAGGATAGTTCTCTATTAACCAGGCTTCACTTGCTAGTCCGCCAGCTGTTGCCTTCTCAAGTATAAACGTCCTCAGCCCACTTCTAGCTGCATAAATTCCAGCGGTAAGACCTGCAGGACCTGCCCCAATGACGACCACATCATTTTCCATAGCAACACCAATAAGACGTATCCTTATTAATGAGTTTTCTGTCGGCGAGAATATGCCCCCCGCAAACTCTCCAATTGCAGCCTTTGGTGCAGTTGCGGGCAAGGTAAACATGCCCTGCACATACCTCGTGGCGATTGTTACTATCTCTCAAACAAAGATGCCTGTCTTGTTGAAGCATAGTTTCAAAGTCGTTTCATGATCTTCTTGAAAGTCCTGGCTTGGAAGCCGTAAAATTTTGAATAGCCCTCTGCACTTTTCCGATCTAATGGGCCCTCAAAAATTAATGCGTTGGGAGACCTGCGTGCGATTACACTTGCATTTCCCTTGAATAAACGCACCTTGACAAAGCCCGTTACCCTTTCCTGAGTTTTCTCTATAAACGCATTTAGGTCTGCCATCAAAGGATCATCCACTAATCCCTTATAGGCTTGTTCCCCCCACACAGCATCCACAATCGCCTTGAATTTTAACTCAGAGCGGGTCAAAACAAGCTGCTCTAGGTCTCTATGTGCTTTAAGCAAAATGGTGGCAGCAGGATGCTCATAGCTCTCCCTCATCTTCAGACCCAAAACCCGGTCCTCCATTATATCCGACCTACCGACACCATGCCTGCCACCGACCTCATTGAGTTTTTGTATCAGAGCAATGCCCTCCAATTCTTTACCATTGAGAGAGATCGGTATGCCCCTTTCAAATCCGATTTCAATTACATCTGCTTTATCGGGCGCCTTTTCCGGAGACGTAGTCCATTGAAAGATATCCTCCGGTTGTGCATAAGATGGGTCGTCAAGCATCCCTCCCTCAATGCTCCTGCTCCAAATGTTGTCGTCAATACTCCAAGGCTTTGCCTTGGTAGCAGGAATAGGTATGTTATGCTCTCTGGCATACTCGATCTCCCACTCTCGTGTTTGATCCAGGTCCCTCAGTGGAGCAACCAATTCCAGGTCTGTGGCTCTAAAAACCACATCAAAGCGAAGCTGATCGTTGCCTTTGCCTGTGCAGCCATGAGCTAATGCATCTGCCCCCTCCTTGTGTGCGATATCCACGACTTTTTTTGCAATCAAGGGACGAGTCAGGGCAGTTCCAAGCACATATCCCTCATAATCACCGTTGGCTTTGATCAAGGGGAATATGTAGTCTTGAACGAATTCCTCCTTCGCATCCAAGGTGTAGTGCTTGTCACTCAGTTTCGTGGCCTTTTCCTCGGCTTCCTTGATTTCAGAACGTGGTTGTCCCACATCTACGATGACCGTGATTACCTGGTCGTATCCATAGCGCTCTTTCAACAATGGGATGCATATCGAGGTATCCAATCCCCCGGAGTAAGATAAAACAACTTTTTTGGGCATTGACAATCAATTAAACCACTCAATATTTTAATGTTGGCACAACACATAGCATAGTATGTGGGAATCAAATGACATCGCGAATAGCACTCAAATTAGCCTATTTAGGAAACAACTATCATGGGTTTCAGATACAGCCAGAGGTGCCTACCATCGAGGAAAAATTATTCAAAGCACTGAAGACGATGAGGATACTGGACGATCCACAGGATTCAAACTATTCTTACGCGGGAAGAACCGACAAGGGAGTTCATGCACTGGAGCAGGTGGTCGCATTCAATACCAATGCACCCGATAGGGCAATTCCCAGAGCGATAACCAATGAGCTGCCAGCTGACATATGGGCATGGAGCAGGGCAGAAGTGCCAAAGACGTTTGATCCCAGAAGAGATGCAATCAGTCGAGAGTACAGGTACGTGCTTTACGGCAAAGGTCTCGATATTTCGAGAATGAGGGATACATCCAAACTATTGATAGGCGTGCATGACTTTGCGAATTTTGCCACGAACGCGAAAGAGGATGAAAGGGATACGAAACGCAGGATAGAGCGAGTTGAGATACGCATCGACGGGTCCTTCATGACACTGGACATCACCGCTGACGGTTTTATGTGGAACATGGTACGCAAGATCGTGACAGGACTTAGCATGGTGGGGGATGGCAGCAAGGATTACGATTGGTTTAAAGACATGCTGAGGCCAGATCAGCATGAGGAAGGCATAGCACCTGCCCCGCCTTTTGGGTTGGTTCTAAAGAGGGTGGACTATCTGAATATAACATTCATCGATGATGAGTACGTAAAAAGGAGAGCTGGGTCGGCACTCCAAAATCTTTTCCTATGGCATGGAACAATGGGGGAAGTTCTCCAAGACATGAGAGATGCGATGGGATATTGATTATTGACTTTTAGCAGTTTTTGCATAATCTTACAATGTTTTTATATGCATTTTACCAAAACAACCTAATCGCAGGAATCCAGTCGTTATAGGTGACACCATTTGCATCGGTGAACGGTGTGCAGGTGATCGTTCCACCTGTCACTGCCTTACTGGTTGCATGTATTATCTGCGGATAGGAGCCTGTCCTGATCGTGTAGTTGTAGGTTTCGCCTGCCCTTAATATAAAAGGTTCGTCAAAGGTTATGTTGTGATAGTCTCCGGTATCTTAGTCTCCGGTATCTATGAGAGACATGGACATTATATGACGGTGTGAGGGTGTCGTTGTGCATGCCAGCGATGGATAGGTATAGGTTGGATGATGGGTGGTGCACTGATATCAAAAATATAAATCAAGGAAGGTGTAGGCTCGGAAGTTTCAATACTCCAATTATATCCCGCCTCTCCAAAAATAAACCAAGCAGTAATATCGGCTTCTTTTTAGCGCACTTCTCAACCCTTCAAGATACAGAGTGGCTTTTCCCCCGTTACTTTCTTTTTTTATCAACTATGTACAACATTCCCCTGATATATCATCTGTATCCTTTACCAGGGATAGTTCGGATCTGCGGCACGGTTCTTCACCTTCGTCGCATCGAGCACGTTTATGATGCCGTCGCTGTTGACATCTGCGGCCCATTCGTTATCCAGGGGATAGGAGGGGTTCCCGGCACGGTTCTTCACCTTGGTTGCAGCGAGCACGTTCACCACGCCATCGTTGTTCACGTCGCCACAGAGGCCCTGAGATGGTGAGATTTCAACATCCATAGTTTTCAACATACTATCTATTGCACCATCGTCATCCGCTACCGTCAGGTTTACCGTGTAGGTACCACTCTCGGCATATTGATGCGTTGGGTTTTGCAGCGTAGAATAATTACCATCATCGAAGTCCCAGAACCATTCTCCTATCCAGCCATCAGAATCTGTTGATGTGTCAGTGAACTGGATTGTGTCAGCAGTAGTTGGAAAAGTGGGGGAGTATGTGAAGGATGCATTTGGTGGTACATTAACAACCGCTTCTATCTTGACCGTGTACACAGAACTGTAACCCATATTACCAGCCATATCGTTTATTTTGAACTTTATCTTGTTTTTTGTTTCAGAGTCCTGATTGAATGGCACAGAAGTTGCGGTTATTGTTTCGTAATCCGTGGTATAATCACTTCCTGTGCAGCTTGTAGAAACCCATCCGATCCACGTAGAACCTCCATCGGTTGAGTATTTGTAATACGCTGTTGATACATCCAGTCCTGAGTCATCGTCCTCTACTTCTACCATACAGTCCGGCGTTCGGTCATTCGTCCAATCGGAAGGATTGAAGTCTTGCCAACCACCTGGGTCCGTGTTATCAACACCAAAAGAGTAATCACAGAAGTCCCATCCAGACTCTTCTCCCAAATTGTCCCGTGCTTTTGCTATGACCCAAACCGTAGAGTTTGTTAGGGTGCCAGTATCCCAATCAATGCTCCAGCCGCCAGAAGAAGAGATATCTGCTCCAATATTATGCCACGTCCAATCATAATACTCGAATTCTACCTGAGAGATGGTCCCATCTATATATCCGCCTGTGTCGTCTGATGCTGAAGCAGACACCGTTATTGTTTCCGAATACCACCCTCCGCCGCTAGGTGAAATTATTGTGCACGAAGGCGGATTATTATAATCTATTGTGTTCTGAAATATCGCAGCATTGGCATTTGGAACATCATGGCCTCGATCTCTCCATGCGGTATAAAACTCGGCAAAATTATCATCGGTCTGATGATATACGACATCCCAGATGTTAAGAAATCCATCTGTAAATGTGTCATAGCCATCATCTACAGAATCGAATATATCATAAAGAACTCCAGCTACTCTGCCCTCAACGCCATCGCCATCATCCCAACCAGGACTGCCCCAAGTTTGTGTCTCTAAGTTCTCATAATTTCCATCCCCCCACTCGAAATTAGGTTCAACCTGAACAGATATGGGAAAGAAATTAGCCCAGCCTTCTATCCATGCAAAATTTGGCTCCGAAACAAAATTGATGAAGTGTCGTGGGCCAGAGTAATTTGTACTGGGCCAATATAGGTTATACACCATGTGCATTATAAAGTGCCCATATTCATGTTGAACAGCATCAAGAGCCTTTGTGTGGTTCTCATCCTTAATGCGTATCTCGTGTGACCCCCATACATCATAATACGTGTCATCTGCGGGAAAACGAACTGTGACTTCTGGTGGTGTATATCCAGGACCTTCGTTTACCAAAAAGTCCCACGCACCTCGGTCGTAGGCATCGTTCGCAATCGTTTCATAAATTCGCCATGCACTCCTGTAGTCCAGGGCATCAAAAATTATCCAATCTCCAATGTCGCACGTTGTGTCAGAAGGCAATGGATACCACAACTGCGTAGTATAACTTGAAAACTCACTGCTATCTTCTTTTATCACATGACAAGCACTACTACTTGGAAGTGTTTGAACATAGAAACCGGTAGCACCTGGATTTGTTACTGTTATGCTGAATCTTCCATCGGTTCCTGTAAGCTCACCACCCAAGAAATTGTTATTACCATCCCATATCCAGACTTGTCCCCAAACAAGCGGAACTTCTACATCCGCTCTCATACCTCCTGTAAATGTGTTTTCACTAATCCAACACCACCACTGACCCGTTATTGTCAGCTCTCCAGGAACTTCAGCCTCCAACTCAATGTCATCCACATAAGCACCTTCGTATGTAACACTGGAGTCTGAGTAAAAAAGAAATCCTATGTTGAATTGAGAAGTTAGATACTCTGCAGGAACACTTATACTATGATACCCCCACCTGCCGCCGTCACCATCAAATTCATCGCCTATCTCATCCCAATTACTGCCTCCATCTCCCGTTACAATTACACGAAGATAATCGTAACCATTTTCGGTTTTATACCATGTATAATACGATAGAGTGGCTGAACTCCAATCACTTGCGTCAATGGAAAAATTTCTGATCATAAAAGCGTACATGTTGTTATCATATTCATGATTAGCTCCAGTATCGCCGATGTCAGCGCAGTAACCGCTCCAGCTTCCTCCGTAACTCCTATAAGAAGTATCGTCCCAATAATCTGTCCCACTATCTGGATTTGAATCACCAACCGCCCAGTTATCACCCGGGAACGCCCCCTCGAAATCTTCAGAGAAAATCGCAATTGTACTACGTGCACCTGTGGTAGCGTTTTGTCGAACGTCAATAAGGTCGTTTGATTGTGTCTTTACTGCGCTGAGGTTGATTGTCTCATTTTTTAGTCTTTTTGTTTCTGAGTAAGCAAATGTGGATTCTGTAGGTGCCACTGGTGGTTTGACTGTCTTGTTTAGCTCTTTTTTGTATCCAGGTGGTGGAGTAACAGCCACAGGTGTAATGACTTTCTTAGTTACGTTGAAGTCTACAAATGGTGGAAATTCAGGGGTAACATTCACCCGAGGCTCTACAATAACTGGTCCAGGTGGCAGTGGAGGTATCTCTATAAACGGAGTTTCGCTTATCCAAGCAGTATCTTCACGCACAGCTATGTAAACACGATCTACGCTGCCCCAATCATGACAAAGTGTGCCATTTTCGGTAACCACATAATGCTCAGCGGCTGCTGTGACGGTCCAATTACCAGTTTTAACAGCTTTCACCGTAACGCTGCCTCCTCCATCTTTCCATGTGAGATTTCCGCTGACCAACTCGAATCCTTCTGGTAATTCGATTTCAGTCGTGGTGTTTGTGGACTCGATAAGCATCTCACACGTCAATTCTGCTGTCTGATTCAAAGCGGGTGCGTTGGAGATGGATAAATTTATTTTTTGAGAGAACAATGGCATAGATGGCGGTTTTACTGGTTCAGGCGTAATGATGTTCTCTGAGGGGGGTTCTACAGATGGTAATGGTGGAGTAACATTCAATTGACGTGCTGGAGCTGGGCCTTCGGTTGTGAATAATGTTTCACTTATCCAAGCGGTATTTTCCCGTACAGCGACATAAACATAATCCGAACCTCCTCGTCGCGCGGATTGTATACCTTCTGTATTGAATACATCATACCAAGCGATTGCGTTAATTGTCCAATTTCCAATTTCAACAGATTTTACTACAGCACTGAGCTCTACTTTACCTTCGGGATATTCATATTCTTCAAGCAAACGAGCATATTCTGGATCAGATCTATTCGGGCGTGGATGTTTAAGTTTCTCCTCTTCTGGCACAATAATGTCTCCAGCCCAATTGAGGTTGCCATCCACTAAAATCAGTCCTTCTGGCAATTTGATTTGAGCCGTCACATTAGATGCATCATAAACAAATGTTATTATTGTACATCTTAATTCAGCCGTCTCATTCAACGCAGGTGCGTTGGAGATAGATAGGATCACCTCCAGTCCCGCAGATGGCACTGATGATTGTGTTCTAGTCGATGTAGAGGTAGGCGTTGGACTCGGCGTTGGGGGCAATGTCGGTGGAGGCGTTGGGGGTAATGTCGGTGTAGGCGTTGGACTCGGCGTTGGGGATAATGTCGGACTTGGCATTACCGTTTCATTATTCGGTAACTCCTCAACGCATCCTGCTACTAATACCACAGCGATCAACAACCCAAAAATCCCTCCAACAATCGCCCCTATTTTTGTCCATTTTTTCATCGGAATCGCCATAATTTTATTTAATTTTTTAAGTTTTGTATTCTCTTTTTTATTTTGACTATAAAGAGCCATGATTCTATTTTTTTCTTCCCTCTACACATTATTGATGCCCGCTACCCATGTGAAGTAGTCTGCTTGAAATTCTTGGGGGATTGAAGGCTCCTCAAGGTCCACCGTGCCAGTACCACCGCATATTGAACATGGACCTGTTTCTACATACATATTGAACATGGACCTGTTTCTATATAACTATGCCGACTCCTCCGCATGTGACACGATCTATCTTGCCGGTACCACCACATATTGAACAAACAGTAGGTTCTATCGAATATCCGTCTCCACCACAAACTCCGCGCTTCCAGGAGTTTTCCCTTCAATAGTTTGTTCCACAGAGAGGGTAACCAGAGCATAGATATTGCCTTCGACCTCTTGGTAGCAGGTAATATCAGTGACCTCGCCGACTAAGAGGGGGTCAGCCTTCCTTAACTGTTAGCTCATCAAGGCTTAACTGCTCTACCAGTGTCGAAGCGCTTCCTACCACTGTTAACAGTAAACCTATTACCACCTATGCCCAAATGCGCAATGGACCTAATTTCCAACGCCTCTCCTAGCTACTTTGCCATTATATTCTTAATCTGATCAATAAATTCAGTCTGCGACGTATTGCCACTGACCATGTTACCACCATAAATGCTGAACTTTCCTTGGAAGCCACCAACAACAGAAAAGGTATCAACATCTTCTTGATGAAGGAAAACTAACACCCTTTCTGATACTCGGAAGCTTGGAGTATCTTCCACCAATTCTTTAGCTCCCTCTAATTCTCCTCCTGGAACGGTAATAGTAATCCTTTGTCCCAAATTTCCCTTGATGCTCTGTTCAATAGAAATGCTCACTAGGATATGAATGCTCTTGTCCTCAGTATCCCGTTGGGTGACAATATTGGTGACTGTTCCCACTAAAATAAAATCCGCTTTAGCAGTGAGTTGCTCTAAGGTTAGCTTTTCAACCAAGCCTGCACCCACCACCGTTACTGTAGTAGGAGCTGATGTTGGTATAGGGCCAACTTCAGCCCTTGGAGTGGGTGTCGAAGTCGGTGTAAACTCATTTTCAACGCACCCTGAAAAAGCACAGGTAACCAACGCCAAAAAAAGCACAATGGTCACTGCCTTTTTCATTTTAATTGACCTCTCCCCAATAATCCCCATCGTCCCAACCCTTTTAAATATGTTGCTTCTCTTGAGATTTCTGTTAAAAATGTGGTAGGTGAGAGGTCTTAATTGTTAGACCACTATCTTAACGCCCCTATGATCTCTAACTATTTTCGACTCCCTATTCTTGGAAAGACCTTGAAACTCCATAAAAAATTCCAAACAAGCCCATAGCCAAGGCTACCTACTTCTAATTATACATACAATCCCCTTGAAAGGTAACCTCTCACACCTTCGGCAGATTAGCCAAAGACTCCTTTATCTTTTCGTCAGGGTAAGCATAGTCCACTAACTTGCCGGCAAGGTAAGCGTCATAGGCTGCCAAATCGAAGTGCCCGTGCCCGGAATTGGCGAAGAAAATCGTCTTCTCCTCCCCGGTTTTCTTACACCTCAACGCTTCGTCTATGGTGGCTTTTACGCAATGGGCGGTCTCAGGTGCCACTACGAAACCCTCGTTCCTTGCAAACGTTAATGCAGCCTCGAACACCTCATTTTGGTTATAGGCAACAGCACCCATGACATTCTCCTTGACGAGTTTACATAAAAGAGGGGCATCTCCGTGATACCTTAAGCCGCCGGCATGTATCGGCGCTGGAACAAAATCGTGTCCCAGGGTATACATCTTTAAAAGCGGCGTGAGCTTCGCTGTATCCCCGAAATCATAGGCATAAGGTCCTCTCGTTAATGTGGGACATGCAGTAGGCTCACAGGCCACCACCTCCAACCCAGGTTTCTTGCCCGCTAGCTTGTCACCGACAAAGGGGAAGCAGGCTCCAGAAAAATTGCTTCCGCCACCGACGCATCCGAACATGACATCTGGATAATCCTCTGCTATTTCAAACTGCTTTTTCGTCTCCAGACCTACGACGGTTTGGTGCAACATAACATGGTTAAGCACGCTTCCCAGCGCATATTTGGTGTTATCATGGGTTGCGGCATCCTCTACGGCCTCGCTTATGGCTATGCCCAGGCTGCCAGTCGTATTCGGATCTTTTTTCAGTATTTCCCTTCCCGAATTCGTCCTCTGGGTCGGACTTGAAAAAACCTCGGCACCCCATGTTTCCATCAGTATTCGGCGATAGGGCTTTTGTTCATAGCTTGCCTTTACCATGTAGACCGTGCAATCCAGGCCAAAGAGACAGGTCCCAAAAGCCAATGCAGAGCCCCATTGACCCGCCCCGGTCTCGGTTGCAATTCTCTCGACGCCTTCCTTCATATTATAATAGGCTTGAGCGACAGCAGTATTCGGCTTATGGCTTCCAGGGGGGCTGACCCCCTCCCATTTATAATATATCTTGGCTGGCGTTTTCAGGGCTTTCTCTAAGCGCACGGCCCGATATAACGGCGTAGGTCTCCATAAGCGATAGATCTCCCTGACCTCCTCAGGAATGGGAATCCATCTCGCTGTGCTGACCTCTTGCTTGATCAACTCCATGGGGAAAATTGGTGCCAAATCCTCTGGACCAATCGGTTCGCCTGTTCCGGGATTCAACACAGGATCCAACGGCGTTGGGAGGTCTGCTTGGATATTGTACCATTTCCTTGGTATCTCGTTTTCATCCAACAGGATCTTTGTAGCTTCCATCAAATTCACCTCTCCGTTCTCAGTTTGATTTCTATTTAAAGGTTTTTAACATTGTACTATAATGCATGAAAATAAACATATGGAGCGCTTTAAAGACCGAAATGCTTTTTGCTCCCAAGCAGAGTTGTGAGATGATGAAAGGTCGATTGATAACTTTTGAGGGTATCGACGGTTCTGGTAAAAGCACCCTATCCAAGCGTGTTGCAGGACTCCTAAGAAAAGATCATGACATCATTTTCACGAAAGAGCCGACCACAACATGGGTGGGGGAAATGGTCCGCAAATCGATAGATTCTGATACTGATTCCTTAGTGGAGCTATTTCTTTTTGTCGCAGACCACGCAGAGCACGTTGCCATGATTAAAAAAGAATTGAGCCTGGGGAAGATCATCATTTCCGATCGTTACTCAGACAGCCAATATGCATATCAGGGCGCATTGCTCGCAGATCGCTTTGATGATCCGATTAGATGGATCAAACAGATTCATGATGGATGGACCCTAAAACCGGATCTAACGTTCTTGCTCTTAGCTGATCCTGCCATAGCACTGGCTCGCTGCAATCGCAAAAAGGCAAAATTCGAGAAAATCGAGTTCTTGAAGAAAGTGCAACACAACTATCTCAAATTGGCTGAGGAGGATCCCAAACGCTTCATAAAAATCGACGCAGAAAAAGAGTTGAGTGAAATGGAGAGAGAAGTCATGATCAAAATTACTAGTTACTTGGAGGGGGCAATGGGAAGATCCCCTAAATAGAAAAAGTCTACTGAGGATTTTTGCGCCGCAAAAAGGAATCCCCTAGGTCAAAGCAAATCATGGAAAGTATTTATTATTGAATCCGAGATGCCAAGCGCAGGCTCATGGAGAAATTTTTGGGATAATGTTCAGGGAGAAGAAATTCAACCGACTTTTGCAGCTATCTCTTTTTCTATGAGATCCAATGCCTTCTTTGCCTTTTCCTTATCATCCACTACCAGTATGACGACATCGTTTTCCTTGACACCAAATTCTGCTTCCACTGATTCCTTCTCAGCTCTTGATATTCCATAAGATGGGAGCTCATCTGTGGATATGTAACCCTTTACACCTGTTTGACTCTCAACTTTTTTCGCCAGACTCTCTGCATATACTTTGTCCTCAGCCAGAATGCCGGAAAAGTTTTCCACTTTCGTTCCCAAGACAACTCCACCCCTTCCCAAGACTGCACTGATAAGTCTGGAACCAGATTTTTCAAATATCTTGGTTACATCTTTCAACTTCATTCCTCCATACAGATATGGACTACCTAATTAAAAGCTTTGTAGTTTATGTTAGATTCTGATTTTTTTATAATTTTTTTATAATGATATCTATTCCATCATATCACAAGAATTAGTCTAAAGAAGCTTTAAAGAAGAGCAAAGAGAGATGCAAAACCCCCCACACATAAAACTTTTTCCATTATGATCAAGTTCACTGGTTCCAATCTAATCTGGTCAGTGCCAATTTAAGTAGTTTATAGCTCATCCAGAATCCTGTAAAAACAGCTCCTATTGCCAGTATGACATGCTACTCCTTCTTGCTCTACACCCAGGAGCAGGGCATCACCATCGCAGTCCACATAAATATCTTTCAGGATTTGGATGTTTCCACTGGTTTCGCCCTTCATCCACAACTTCTCCCTAGACCGGGACCAGTAGTGCACCTTCCCCTCAGCCAATGTCTTTATTACTGCCTCTTCGTTCATGAAAGCGACCATTAAAATATCCCCGAACAGCCAATCCCTGGCAACTGCGACAACCAGTCCAGGCTGCACTTTATAATCTAGCTTAGAAGCCAAAGCTTCAGCGACATCGATTGGATAAGAAATTGCCTTTTTGTTCAATGTACAGATTTTACTTTTTCCAACGGTCTCAAGCTCTGTAATGTCAAGGGCATTAAGTTGGATCATGTTCCTCCGGGTAGTTGTATATGTCTGACCCAGCGCCTTGGACATAGCCCTTATAGAGCGCTTTTCATTTTCACGCAGGAACTTTATGATCTCGATTTGACTATTATTCAATCTTTGAAACATGTTCAAAAGACTTTTTATGGCTTGGCTTATAAAGCTAACCATGTGCAACATATTAAGGGATCCCACGCTTTTTTGCAAAGGACTTCCATAGACCCCCATACCAAATTTTTTTTATCAAATAGTATCAACAGTAAAATGAAAAAACCGTATGCATGCCCTTCGCCAAAGGGAGACTCCAAACGTACTCAAAACGTTAGGCGAAATGTTAAAAAGGAAGTGTAAGCACACCACATGACATGCCTTATTTAATATGCCATAAACCATAAAGAAGGAAACATTATGAAAGAGAGTAAGATAGAGATAGATAGCGAAATTCACGAAACTATCACACCACCGCCATATCTGATTTCATACTCTATCACAAGAAAATGTAATCTCAAGTGCAAGCATTGTTACAGTGATGCTACCGAAGATTCAGCGCCTGATGAGCTTTCAACAGCAGATGCAAAAAGACTTTTAGATGACATTGTAAATTGGGGAATAAAGCTCTTGATCTTCGATGGCGGTGAACCCCTCTGTAGGAATGATTTTTGGGATATTGGTAGATATGCGTCCCTAAAGGGTTTAAGAGTTGTCATCGGCAGTAATGGCACACTGATCAACTTAGAGGTGGCTGAACGATTGAAATCTTCAGGCATCATGGCTGTGCAGATATCTATTGACGGTGCTAAAACTCAGACGCATGATTGGTTCCGTGGGGATGGGGGCTCTTTCAATAAAGCGCTGGAAGGCGCTAAGGCATGTAAAGCAGTGGGTTTGCCTTTTCAATTTGGCATGACCATCAGAAGAGGCACGTTGGATGAAATCCCGGATATGTTAAAATTGGCTGTGGATTCCGGGGCGACAGCCGCAGAATTCTTTGACTTGGTCCAGGTTCCAAGGGTCAAAAAGGAGATTCCTGAAGAGGTATTAGCACCAGACGAAAGAAAAGAAGTCATGGAATGGCTGGCAAAAGCGCAAAAAGATTGCCTCCTAATAATAAGGGTGCCAGGCTGTCCCATGTATACCATACTGCTGCAGGAGAAAGACATACGGCCCAAATATTTCCCAGTGGATTTGCTGAAAAGAATCCCATATTACGGGAGAGGATGCGCAGCAGGAATGCCCCATGGTTATCTTACAATCCTTCCCAATGGGGACGTGATACCCTGCATGCTTCTTCAGACAAAGCTTGGGAACATCAGAGAGGAAAGTATCACACAGATATGGAACAATTCCCCGGTTCTATTAAAGCTCAGAAATCGAAACTTATTGGAGGGGGAGTGCAGCCAATGCATCTACAGGGATAAATGCAGTGGTTGCCGTGGAAGATCTTATGAAGAAACTGGAGATATGCTGTCAACGGATCCCAGCTGCTGGTTCAGAAAGGAAGGATAAATAAATAAATAATATACCATATCACCTAAAGACGGACATACGGCTTAATCAACTTCGTTACATCACCCCGTTAGCCAACTTCACATACTGCCAAAACCTTGTAAGCAATCACGGAGGTGGGACGAGAAAAGGGGGAGATTCCAAGGACATCGAGGGCATTATGATCGTAAAAGAGGTTTATGCAAAAACCATCTTATCGAAATCAAAAGTTCTGGATTATGCTATTAATCCTTACATTGGCTGTGAGCATGGCTGCACTTACTGTTATGCGCGATTTATGAAAAAGTTCACAAGTCACAATGAAGAAGATTGGGGCGGGTTTGTTGATGTAAAAATTAATGCAACGGGTTTGCTGCAGCGTGAGGTAAAAAAGAAACGGGTTGGAAAGGTTTGGATAAGTGGGGTTTGCGATCCTTACCAACCACTTGAGAGAAAATATGAACTTACGAAAAGATGTCTCGAAATTTTATTAAAGAGAGGTTGGCCTGTCACCATCCAGACGAAATCCCCTCTTGTATTGCGTGATTCGGAATTGCTGAGGGAATTCGATGAGATCGAAGTGGGACTAACAATCACCACTGCTGACGAGAATATTAGAAAAATTTTTGAACCGAAGGCACCCCCGATTAAACAAAGAATTGAAACATTGGAGAAACTACATTCTGCGGGTATCAGAGTTTTCGCGATGATAGCGCCCATACTTCCAAAGGCGGAGGTACTCGTGGAGCAATTAAGTGAAAAAGTGGATTATGTGCTGATCGACAAAATGAACTACCATTATGCAGATCGGATATACAAGAGCAACGAGTTAGAATATGCGATGCATCACACCTTCTTTACCCAGAAGAAAGCTGAGCTATCTGAGGCTTTTAAAAAGGAGGGCATACCTTGTCAATTGCTATTTTGATGCGCTTGCATCTCAAGCAGAGATGCACTATCGTAGACTGCACAGAGTGAGCTATCAAGAATATTACCCTTAGGGTCCATCCCTATGACCCCCCAATCAATCAGATTCAACGTACATCAATTACATTATTTAGGGTCTATTCGTGTATTTGCGATGCAGATTTAGGTGTTTGTGATAGCATGGGTTAGATGTCGTGATGGTAATTGGCTGGATGTATCAGTAAATTTGCCTCCATCCACTGATAACTCACCGTTGTCTCCTTCAATATCTTTCCATCCGCTGCATACTTTATCACATGAACCTCTCTGGCTGCTTGAACAGGACAAGTGACCAATATCATATCAACAGAACAGCAAAACAGTGAAATCCCAAAAAGTGCTTGCCATTTCATTTTTAGTCCTCTCGTTTAATCAAATATGTGACCACCAGGAGCGCAACGATTGCGAAGGCTGCCTCAAAGCCCGGTATACGTGGTGTCGGTGTTGTGAGTGCTGGGGTTAGCACAGGCCTTACAGTAGCAGGAGCAGGTTGAGGTATGGGCGCCGGCGTTGGCGCAGGTGCAGGTGTAGATGGTGCTGTTGGGGCCGGAGTAAGTATTAGCGTAGGTGTTAGTGTAGGCGCTGGAGCTGGGGTTGGAACTGTTCCCTTTTTCTCACCGGTTATTCCAAAAACTGAAAGTCCAAGTGATTCTGCTTGGTAGTAGATATGTAAGTCACTTTCGCTGAGTCTCTCAGTCGGTAATGGGTGCCACACCCCATCATAGTATCTGTTCAGTTTAACCGTTAACTCATCGATGTTATTTTCGTCTATCCATGACTTCTCCACTTTGAACTGGATTTTCACAACATCAATATCCTCCTCCGTGATATTCCCATGATCAACGTATAGGTAACTGTATGATACCCCTCTTGGCGTATTGGGTAATTCCACTGGCTTCTCGATAAATTCCTGAACACTAAGTTCGGTATCGCTCACCTCGTTCTTGACTTTAATAGTAATCTCGGATATATCCGTTTGTTCAATTCCTAGCGTTACCTGTGCACCAGCCTGCATAGCTGCGATTTCTTTATGTGTTCCTTCAAGTATTGCTTCTGGCACAGGTGGCGGTATTGTTAAAGGTCCTAGTATTGTTACAGGTTCCAGCGTTGCCACAGGTGCTGGTGTTGCGGTAGGTTCTACGGTAGGTGTTGCGGTAGGTGTTGCGGTAGGTGTTGCAGTAGGTGTTGCAGTAGGTGTTGCGGTAGGTGTTGCGGTAGGTGTTGCAGTAGGTGTTGGTTTGGGGGACAAACCGCCGCCTCCACCAGGTTTTGATGTTGGAGCAGGGGTGGGTGTAGGTGTTGCTGTTGGTTCTGGTTCTGGTGTTGGGGTAGGTGTTGGCGTCGGGGTTGGAGCTGGTTCAACAGGCAGAGTAACATTGAACGTTCCATGGGTTATGGCGTAAGGGATATTTTTACCTTGAGGTTCTTTGAGTTCATTAATAGAGATGTTCAGAGGACTGGTGTTGCCCGAATCACCCACTGCCTTGAGTGTGAGGTTTGCCACAATTACAGAACCATTTAATCCCGGATTCTCCATTTGGAATGCCCCTATCCTGACGAAGCCCGAGGCGTTGTTGTCGCTATTCAGCATAACCATGTCGAAATCACTATCGTTTACGTCGGTTACGATGACCGTTGACGGATCGTAACTGAGATTTAAATCGATTACCCCGACATTTGTGGTATTTTCAAGCATGATATAGGTGAATGTGCTATTGTCGTGGTACGCACAAGCATCATTAATTATAACCCTGGTTGCCATTGCGGGCATGGCCAGTGCAGATGCAATAATAAAAATAAGCGTGGTTATCCTTGCAATTGTTTTGATTTTACACTGCATTTTATCTTCCCTATTGGTAAAAATAAATGAATGACCGTTTGCTATTTAGCCGTCGGTGCGATTTATTTTATTTTATCACTTGAGCTCTTCGAATCCTGATATGCCGAGCACATGCTTTGCGAGATACATGGCATCAGAAAGCGTTATTTCACCATCGCCATTGACGTCTGCAGCTACTTCAACGATGTTTTCGAATCCCTGGAGACCAATCACGTGCTTTGAGAGATACATTGCATCGTAGAGCGTTACCTCACCATCGCCATTGACATCGCCGTTCAAGAACACGAGATATGTTCCGTTTACCACGATATATGGTATATCGTTGCACTCCGGTGTGGCATCGGTAAGCTCGTTAACGGTCAGATTGAGCGCAGATGTGCCACTGGCACTGGTGCTCAGGAAGGCGAGGTGGGCAAGGACAATACTGCCCTCCAGCCCGGGATTCTCCATCTGAAGTGCACCGATACGTACCAGGCCCACTTCATTCTGCTCCAGGTTTGGAATGGTAAAGTCAAAATCACCATCCGTTACTTCGGTAATCACGCATACAGAAGGATCGTAGGTGATGGTTATGTCCACGGAACCGATGTTCGATGCGTTATCGATGCAAATCTGGGCATTTCCATTCCCTATGACAGTGCCGATGCTGATGGTGACTTCAGAAATTGAAATTACGTTCTGCTCTCCAGGCGTTGGTGCACCGAACTCGATGAAGTCCGCGGCATCGTTATCCGTGTCAACGCCATCTGGATACCTTCCCGTTGAATTACCTCCACCGGGTGCAGGTGCTTCATATGCTCCCGAGCCGTACGTAACCTCATCAATAATTTCACCACCATTTAATAGTGTAATGGTATCGCCATCTCGATTGAGCCTGCTACCAACTTCAACGACCAGATAGCTATCTATAGGAATACTGTCACTCGCACCAAACGAGTGCATCTCACTATCGCTGTCATTGATTGACCAGCCATCCAAGAGGATTTCACTCGTGCCTTTATTGTATAGCTCAATCCAATCACCTGAAGTGTTGTAAGAATTGAATTCATTTATCACTACTTCTGGTTCGGCTTCTGGTTCGGGTCCCGTGCAGGTATAGGTGCCGTTCGTGTATCTGTTCTCTATGGGATTGCCATCGGTGTCAGATACGGTGCACCAGGTTGGATCGAACAAGAGGTCCGAGGTGCTGTCTGCCAAACATTCACCGTGCAGCGTTAAGGTTGCCAGCTTGTAGGTGCCCGAGGAGATCGGGGCCATGGTCAGGTAATTGTTCTCCAGGACGCGAACCACGCCAGGAGCGTAGGGGTTGAACACATGCGAGCCGAAGGGGCTCGTGCTGAAGTCTGCTGAAGTGACGTTCACGCAGTTCGGATCGAAGTGAAGGTCAAACTGGTAGGCAAGGGCACCGTATGTCAAGCCTGTGTCATCATAGTCCACCCAGAGCTCTACCGGGGTGTCCTCACCGTAGTCACCCGTGCTATCCGAAGGGACGAGATAGGCGTCCCAGGGAATCCCAGCGGATTCTAGGGTAAATGAGCCGTTGATCACCGTTGCCGGGATGCTATTATAGCCGGTATTTTTTAACGTGGTGATATGAAGGTTTAGGGGAGTTGAGCTGCCAGCAGTGCCAACTGCGTTGAAGGTGACGTTTGCAAAAATGATGTCACCGCTCACCCCTGCTATGTTCCAGGCAGATATTCTGGCGATGCCTAGGGTATTGTCGATGTTCGAAGAGATCACCGTAGATGCCGGTCCATTCGCAACGCCCGTAACATGAACCACTGAGGGGTCATAGGTGATGTTTATGGTGCCGGTGCCGTAGGATTGCACATCGTTGAGGGTAACAGGGAGAGTAACGTAAGAGCCCGCTGATGTCGTTATCTCAGGTATGGAAACTGTTGTTGCCTGAGCAGCTGTAATTGTCAGTGAGCCCATGAGCATTAAGATCAGGAGCATTAGTCCGTAGGCTTTTCTTGTCGTTTGCATGTCTTTTTTCCTGTTATTTGTATATCTTCCTGTTATTTGCATATCTTTTTCCCCATCTAGCGACATTCCCCTGAGAATATCACCTTGTTCTGGTTTGGGCCGGTGCCGGCTACGTTATGGCGCCACTTCCGCTCCTACCGTGTACCTCGCTATGTAGAGTGCATCTGCCATGTCGACGCCGTCCCAGCTGCCTGCAGGCACGATGCCGGCCACGAATTCATCAGGTGCGACCTCCAGTCCCACCGTGTATCTGGCTATGTACAGCGCATCGCCCATGTCAACCACGT
>JAQUQR010000007.1 GCA_028715985.1 Methanocellales archaeon | reverse complement strand
TGCCGAGTAAGAAGGCGATCTCGTTTTGGCTCAGGTCCAGCATTGCAGAGATTTCAATCGCATTTTTCCTGAATATGGCCTTTAGAAACGGGATCAGCTCAGACCTGGCGTATCGCTGCGAGGCATGACAATGTTTTCCGATTTTGGCTGCAATGGAATCCCGCACAACTCTAACCGATTTCGCTTGCCCCATTTTTTTCCATATTGCGGGGGATTTATAGGGGACATATCCGTGATGTTTCTTTGACTTAGCGGCTTGAACACCGCAGGTCATCATCTCCCCGGCGTACTTCCAAAGGCCGTAATTCTGTCTTCTCCTGACTCTCCCAAGAAAAACATCTGACCGCGACAGGGCCTCGAAGCCCTTGGCGAGGTCCTCGCCCTTATACTCTCGGGGGAGGTTTTCATCTATCCAGTGGATGAAGTCCTCAGGGTTTTCATCCAGGGAGTATGAGGCATATAACGCCCTCTTTGGGTCACTTCCCTTGAATATCTCTTTCATGACATCAAATATCGATTCTTTCGTGTCTCTGATCCCGATCACAACGTCCTCACTATGGACTTTTTTTCGTCCTTGTGCGATTGCCTGTAGGTCATTGATGGCAGACCTGACATCACCGGCCCTGTTCCCGATGAGTTCTATCGCCCCCTCGTCACAGTCAATCCCCTCCTCCTGACAAATCCTGCGTAGAAGGGGCATGATGGATCGGCTTTGAACACCTCTGAACTGGATAGGCTTGCACGATCCCCTGAGCGTTTTTGACATATCGTAATATTCATTTGCTATCAAAACTATCGGCTGATGGGTCTTTTTAATCAATTCACCTATGGCTTTAACGCCCCCCTGATCGACATCCCCGTAGATATTGTCCGCCTCATCCAGGATTATCAGCCTTCGGCCAGATGCACCCCCTAGAAAGGTACCGGTTTGTGCGGCAGAGCCCGCAATCTTCTGAATGACGGCTGCAGTTCGTTGTTCACTTGCGTTTAGCTCGATGGTCTCCCAACCCATATCGTTTGCAAGCGCGTATGCTGCCGATGTTTTTCCGATGCCAGGGGGCCCATATAGGATTGCAGTCTTTTTATGAACGTTCCAATCCTCTGCCCATTTTTTCAGCTCAGTAACTGCTTTATCATTTCCGATTATATCGCTCAATATTTCTGGCCGATATTTTTCCGTCCATGCGATCATCATAAAGTACATTGGCAATAAGTAAATTAACCTTTGTCACATGATGTTATGATATGTTATGATCCTCATCGCAAGGGGCACTCAAAACTCGAGCCGATCTGAGGATGCTGAATCAGGAGATTGAATCATGGATGAATGGCCTGTTATAAGAGGGGACTACCAAATTGGGGACAAAGAATCCCGGGTAGGCATAGTCACGCTCGCAAGCCATTTCGATCTTAAGCCCGGGGAGCTAAGAAAGGTTGCAATCATGGGCTCTTGCAAGACCGAAAATCTCGGGATAGAAAAGGCAATAACGAATACGATCTCCAATCCAAACATACGTTTCATATTGCTCTGTGGGAATGAGTCCAGGGGGCATCTAAGCGGTCACACGCTAAAAGCGATCCATGCCAATGGCATTGATGATAATGGCAAAATAATCGGTTCAGAGGGAGCAATACCATTTATCGAGAACATTTCGGCTGATGCCATAGAGCGTTTTCAGAAGCAAGTCCAGATCATTGATTTGATTGGTGAAACGAATCTTGAAATCATCTTGCAGGTCGCAGAAAAATATGGTGATATGGGCGAGATATACCCGGAGCCGCCATTTTTAATCCAGGCGGTGAAGAGTAAGCGCCAGAGAAGGACCATACCCATAAGTATGTCCAGAGATATCATGATATCTGAGAATGTGTTCCTGGATTCTTCTAGCGGGGTCATAGAGATATGTTCAGGTTCCGACAAGAGCAAAAAATAGTTGATATCGCTGGGGTAAAAATCGGTGGCCAACCGGGAGAAATTCCCGCCGTACTGGCAGGTACGATATTCTATCCGAATCACAAGATCGTCGATGATGAAGACAAAGGACTCTTTAACGAGAAGGAGGCCGAGTCACTGATAAACATGCAGTCCGAAAGCGCCGATGAGACGGGCAATCCATGCATGGTTCATGTTTTTGCCTCCAGCAAAATTAATGTAAAAAGATATATCGACTTCGTCAGTGAAATCACAGAGGCACCATTTTTGATCGATTCGATTGAATCTAGCGTTAGGATGGAAGGCATCCGATATGTCACGGAAATAGGTCTTGCGGATCGGGCTATTAACAATTCCATCAACATGGGTATTACGGATGATGAAAGAAATATGCTGAAGGCTTCAGATGTCGATTCATCGATTGTCATGGGCTTTAATGCAATGGACTCTTCCCTGGAGGGTCGAATAGCCCTTCTGGAAAGTGGTGCAGGCGTTGGTGAAAAGGGTTTGCTCCAGATCGCAGAGGATTGCGGAATATCGAAAATACTTATCGACCCCTCTATCACACCCATCGGAAATGGGGCCGGAATAGCACTTAAGATGACCCTGGTTGCAAAGGCAAAATGGGGTCTTCCAGTCGGATCAGGAATCCATAACGCTCCACTGGCTTGGGACTGGCTAAAAGGCAAAAAGAAAAAGGACTTCATGATCTATAGGGCATGTGACATTGGCTCCATAGGACTGCAGCTGATAGTTGCTGGCGATTTTGTATTGTACGGGCCCATTGAGAGCGCACCCTATGCCTTTCCGATGGCTGCGATGACAGACATAATGGTTGCCGAAGCAGCTGAAGATTTCGAGATTATTCCTAGTGCAAATCATCCGATAAACAGGTTGGTATGACCTACTGATTCTTGGGCGTTTAATTTGGATATCCTCTCTATCGGAAGTTTTTCATACTGCGAGTGGAGGAGCCATGGAAAGTAATGAGAAGTAAACGGGAATGAGTTGGATAATCTTGCGGCTGATATAATATCGTAAATCAGTAGCTTTATTTTTGTGTAATGTTATTGGGGTACATGCGCGATATGCCTACTTACCTACCTATCTATATTATATATGAAAAGGTTACAATAAAGTGGTGCTTAAGTAGGACGTAACCTAAAATCAAAATTATCGTATTGGAGGAGCTTCTATATGGAAGACAGACCATTGGATATTCTAAACAAATCGCTAAACGCACCCATTATAATACGACTTAGGGGTGGAAGGGAGTTCAGAGGAGAACTCCAAGGCTATGACGTCCATATGAACTTGGTATTAGGCAAGGCAGAGGAACTGAAGGACGGCGAAGTTACCAGAAAATTGGGTACGATCGTAGTAAGAGGCGATAACGTCGTCTATATATCGCCATAAGAGGGATCAAAGATGTCAAAGGGAACTCCATCAATGGGTAGAAGAAATAAAAAGACACATATCAAGTGTCGACGATGTGGCAGTGTATCTTATCATTTCAATGATAGGGAATGTGCTTCATGCGGATTCGGAAGGACGAGCAGAATACGGAGTTATAGTTGGATGAAAAAATCGGTTAAAAATGGGTGAATTTTTTGAAGGAGAAATGCGGCGTCGTGGGCGTCTCACTCAAGAACGGAGAGACAGACCAAGCGGCGTTGATCACCTATTATGCATTATATGCCCTTCAACACAGGGGGCAGGAATCCACGGGTATCGCAACGTATGATGATAAGATTTACATAGACAAGGGAATGGGCTTAGTATCAGATGTTTTTAACAAAGCGAGATTGAGGGAGCTTAGGGGGAATATGGGGATCGGGCATGTCAGGTACTCCACCGAAGGCGCCTCTAAAATTGAAAATAGCCAGCCCCTGCTCATCAGTTACAAGAGGGGGGCCATAGCCATTGCACATAATGGTCACTTGGTCAATTATAGGGAGTTGAGGGCTGAGCTGGAGGCGGAAGGGCGAATTTTTATAACGGACTCCGATACGGAGGTAATAGCGCATTTACTCGTCAAAGAGCTTCTCGTGTCTGACTTTATAGAGGCGGTTAGGAGCTTAATGCAACGCATTATCGGATCCTACTCGCTAACGCTTCTCTTTGATGGCATGGTTGTGGCTGTTCGGGATCCATTGGGTATAAAACCCCTGTGCATAGGTAAGATGAATAATGGGTATATAGTCGCATCTGAGAGTGCGGCCATAGATACTGTGGGTGGCACCCTGCTCAGAGATGTTCGTCCAGGAGAACTCGTGATTCTGAGAGACGGTAAAATCGAGAGTCGCCGCATATATCGGTCCCAGAACACTGCGCATTGTTTTTTTGAGTTCACCTATTTTGCTAGGCCGGATTCGATTGTGGATGGTTTGCTGGTATATGATGTCAGGCGGCGAATAGGGGAAATACTGGTGGAAGAGCATGACGTGAATGCAGACATAGTATGTCCTGTGCCGGATTCCGGAGTCACTTTTGCCATAGGCTACTCTATAAGATCAGGCATAGGGTATATCGAGGGGCTGATGAAGAACAGATACATTGGCAGAACTTTCATCATGCCCGCTCAGGAAATGAGAGATATCGCAGTTCGCCTGAAGTTAAATGCCATACGGGCAAATGTCGAGGGTAAAAGGGTGGCGCTGATTGATGACAGCATCGTCCGGGGCACCACCTCTAAGAGAATTGTCGATCTAATACGCAGTGCAGGGGCAAAAGAAATACACATGAGGATTGGATGTCCACCGGTGATCTCTCCCTGCTATTTTGGCATCGATATGGCAACTAGGGCGGAATTGATAGCTGCTCACAAGAGCGTAGAGGGCATTGCACTGATGATGGGGGTGGAATCGCTCGGTTATGTGAGCATAGATGGGCTGGTGAAATCTATTGGGATTCCTAAAGAAAACCTTTGCTTGGGGTGTATAACCGGGAGATATCCTATCGAGATTCCAGGTGAGGAATGCATAAGGAAGCAATTAAGATTGGCTCAGTTTTAAATAAGATTCGCTCTAATGACTGAACTGACTGGGCTGAAATGCAATGAGCAAGTGAGGGACATCCTGATGTCAATAGATGAGAAGGCTATGGAATGGAGGTCAAAGCTGATGACCGTCCTAGACATAATTTATATAATGCTCTATGCGGTCATCGCCTTCTTCTTGACCTTAACTGCTTTCGCATCTTTCGTAGTTGTTGGTAGCGCTCTGTTGGGCGCTATTGGTGCCGAGAGCCCGATTTTGTTTATAATAACGGCACTCAAGGACATATTCATAGCCATAATCGTTGTTGAACTGCTACTAACCGTCATGGTTTTCATACAAAAAGAGCAGATTGACATGCGACTGCTATTGGGTGCAGGACTGACTGCCATGGTGCGAAAAGTGCTCCTGTTTGGCGTGGAGGAAGTGGATATTGCGGAGATGATGGCAGTAATTGCATTGATACTTGTACTGACGTTTGCAATGATCGCATTCACGAAATATAGGACCGCAGTGGAATGTGAATAAATAAACAGTGATCAATCAGCGGGGGTTGCCAAGTCTGGTCAAACGACCTTTTTGGCTGAGCTTGGTCAAAAAGGAGGATTGCAGGCGCAGGATTCAGGGTCCTGTCTCGTAGGAGTTCGGGGGTTCAAATCCCCTCCCCCGCATGGCTTTACTCTAAGCAAAGCAGATTTTGGTATTAATACCAGTATTAATACTGAGGAAACAATCGATTCTTTTGAAAGATTCTGCAAGATAAGGCTCCAACTATCTGATCTTACGGTTATAGGGCACATCCAGCACATTAGACTCTTTTTGCGGTCTATGAACAATGAATTAGTAGAGACAATCACCATTCAAGATGTAGAAAACTTCATGCACGAATACCTTGAGTCGAAATCTGCAAATACTTATAGAAAAATGCTATGCACTCTAAAAGTATTCTTTAGGGACTTTCTCAAGAGACCTGACATTATCGCTGACTTCAAGTTTCCAAAGATTCCGATAAAGTCAAAGATGGGACTGGTAAACAAGGGACAGCTAAGGATATTCTATGACGCACTGCCGAGTTTAAGAGAGAAAGCTGTATTTCTTATGTATGCTACCACAGGTCTGAGGTGCAGCGAGGTTCTGGACCTGAGTTTCGAAGATGTGGACTTTTCGTTGCGGATGGTCATGCCAAAGAACCACAGTGGTAACACCAAGAAATCATGGGTATCTTTCTATAACAAAGAGTGTGATGCTGTATTAAAGGAGTATCTTGAACAGAGAATGGATCGAGGTGTTAAGATCTTTTCAGTATCAAAGAAGAGAATAGAGACCCTTTTTAGTATGACAAGCAGAGAAGTCAACATCCGCATCACGCCACAGACTTTGAGGGAGTGGTTCTGCAGCGAGATGGGTAGATTGGGCGTTCCTGATCGCTATGTGGATGCCTTCTGCGGCAGAGTTCCAAAGAGCGTTCTGAGTAGACACTACACCGATTATTCTCCGGAAGTGTTGAGGGAGATTTATGAGAAGGCAAAACTAAGCGTTCTCAGTAATTGAGACAGAAAGATCCAGTATGGAAGGAAATAGAATGCAATAAGGACTTAAAAATCCAAATAGAATAAATAGACTCCTCTTTTACCTTTTTGTAGTCCAACTTTCAATCCCTGATTAGCTCGCAGCGGGACACTGAACCCAAGACTTTAACTTAGTTCAGCCAAAGCCCCGCTGCTCGCTTAAGATTTTTGATTGTAGTAAAGATCTATCGCTGATATGCGAATTTGTCAGGTGTAAAACAAAGTAAGAAAACAATCATAATAGATTAGAGCCATGTTTTTAATAAAGATACAAGAATAGTGAGATAAAGAATGTCTTGATACAAAATTGGGAAAGATTGTTAGTTTCTAAAGTCATTGATGACAAGGAGATGAAATGTCTAAAAAGGAAATACATTTTATGGCCATTTTATCGAATACTGATCCATCTATTCTAAATGTAAAATTAGACTATGGTTTTAAAATACATGCAATACCTCAAATCAAAGGCTTTGAAATTATTTCTGCTTTAGAATGTCTTCCACCGTGGCAGGTTAGTGGAATGGCTAGTAGAATGCTGCATTTTGATTTTTGGAGCGTCTCTGACCAAAAGTTCTATTATATTGGAAATTCCTTTGAAAGCTACACTGAAACGAGTGATAAGGGGCATAACCCCATTTTTTCTTCCGAAGCATCCGCGTTTGAGAAGAATATCAAGGATTACTTAGAACCTGTAATTCGACTAATGAGACTTTTTAAAGAAGGAAATATTTGTATGCCAGCGTATTATTACTACGTTATCGATAATAACATTCCACGACCATTGATGGCACTTAGGAAAGGTTTCCATGTCTCACAAGAATTGTATACTTTGGAAAGTTCTGAAATATCAGATTTACAGTTATTCATTCAAAATACAAAATTGCCATTCAAAGAGTCTTTCTTACAGCTAGCATTTGAGAACTTTGAAACATCTTATCACATCCGTAACGTAAACTTATCATTTTTATCGCTTATGATTAGCTTAGAGACTTTATTTAGCCCCGATGTAAGGGAATTAAGATATAGAGTTTCTAGAAATTCAGCTGTACTTCTCGGAAAAGAAAAAGAGGATTCGGAAAAGATTTTTTCTGAGGTTAAAGACTTGTATGATAAGCGATCGAAGATTGTCCATACTGGGGAATCAAATATTATTAACAATGAAGATTTGCTAAAGTTACGCCACTATGTCAGAGAGTCAATTAAAGAAGTCAACAAGATAGGTAAAAGTAAGGATGAACTTTTGGATATTTTGAATTCATGTGGATTTGGAAAGAGGCCATGTACAAAGTGAATAGTGGGAGATCATTATAGTTTGTAATAAATGAACAGAATTATTTTTGTTTAATCAGAAACAAGGATTTTGCAACGTATGTTAAGAGCCTAAATGCGAAATGTTAAAGTATAGGAATTTTTTTATATAATATAAGATGGTTGCAGATAAAACTAAGGGAAAGAAGGAAGAGCCAATTCAAGAAGCACCAAAGCGTGAAAATAACGCTAATCGTTTGTTGGTTATCTTTACAGCTGTGTTGGCTATATCTACAGTTATGTTGGTTATTCTTGCATTTCAATCAAATCAAATAAGTCAAGAACTCGCTAGTATTACAGAAAAATCAAATCAAATAAGTCAAGAACTCTCTAATATTACAGAAGAATTTTATGAATATCATCCTCCAAAAGTCAGTGTCATCTATGGATCAGTTTTAAAATTATATGTACTAAATAACTCAAATTATGAAACTTGTTTAACTATAGTGGGTATATCACAAGTTTATAACAGTGGAACTGCGGATGATGATGCTTTTGTAAGGCAACAATATTGGGGTTTGGGGTCTAATACAACCATAGAAAGAGATTTGGGATTTAGTTTGATATTTGTCCAAGAAGGTGAAGTGATTCAAAGAATTAGGGCTATAGAAAAGATTGATGCAAGATTGAGTGCAGAAGGCTCTCCGTACCCAATTCCTGTACGTGCTGGAGGTCCTGCTGTAGAAATACCCATTTTATTAACTTCTTCAACAAAAGAAAAATTTAAATTAAACAGTAAACTCAATCTAACGATTGGAAAAGATATACGGCTAGAAATTATCGATCCGATTAATAAAAATGTTACTGCTAATGAAAGTGCTTTTATAGGACCTGCTAATATCACCTACGTTATGGGAGAAACAACCGCTAAGATGGAAACTAGTGATGGAAGATCATTAACTATTGACGTTAGATACACTGAAGATGTGGATACTTACAAGTCTTGGAAACAAACATTTTTGTTTGAGCAGGGTATTGTTGCTCCAGTTTTAATAGATCCCAAACAAATTGAAGTATAAAGTGAAAGCGGGAAAATAAACCAAGAGATTAGAGGGTGTAAAGTCCACATTTTGAGTTAACTTGAGGATTGAAAAATGCATTTCAGAAAGTTAAATTTAGGGAGGTAATATAAAGAAATCATAGCTGGAATGCTAGAAATGAGAATTACCTTTTCACTACTTTTGGCGTTATCAGGAAAAGCATTTTAAGTTTTAACTCCTCTTTTAAAATCATAGTAGAAATGATTAGGAGGATAGGATGTCAAAAGTAGCAATCTGGGCTTTAGTGGGCATTGGAACTCTGTTTTTTCTAATTGGCTCTTTAGCAGGGAGCGATTCGGTGTTTATCCTGGGGATTCTGATGATCGGAGCTGGTCTTTATCTGGGCTTAAGGCCAGGAGGGATTTTGAGGAAAGAGCAGGTAATGGACAGCTGGGGGGTTCTGATCGAGGACGGGCATGGCAGGGCAGATCAAGTCTTTCAGGATACAGAGAACTTTATCAAAGAAAGCAAAGCCCCTGCTATTGAGATGAAGAGGGATAAGATAGCTCCCGGAATCATAAGGGGCATTTTGGGAACAAAAAGGGATTTCTTGATCGTCACAGACCAAGGAAACCTAAAACTCGATCCTTATCAAACTTTTATTGGCGCAAGGGACTATGGCAACAATCTCGATGTTTCTTGGTATCTGACCTATAGGCCCTCGCTTCTTGATGCTGTGCTTTCCCTGATTCCCATGGTGAGACTAATACCGCTATCCTTGGCAGACCTTGACCTTTTTGATCAGCAGGATTTAAACGCCTATGTCACCAACTGCCATCACTCTTTGCTCAAGGCAGTGGAGAAACAGATGAGGGATTTAAACCAGGATGTTTCCAAAATAGACAGAAAATCAAAGGGATTTCTGGGCATTAGCTAATGAAACTTATTGACAGAGCACTCAAGACAGAGGAAAAAGAAGAGCCTCGGGTAGAGGAAGGCATTGAAGAAACAGCTGACATAGAGGAAAACACTTTAAACTTAGGCTGGTATTTCTCGGAAAACAAAAATGAATACCAGGTGGCAAAGATTAGAGAGAAAGACAGAGCCACTCATTTTTATGTAGTTGGTGCTTCTGGCTCTGGAAAATCAAAGCTTCTGGAGTTTCTGATCAGGCAGGATATATACAAAAGAAACGGTTTTGGAATAATTGACCCCCATGGAGACCTTGTTGAGGACATAAAAGGTTATCTTGCCCTGGCTTTGACAGAAGAGGAAATAGAAGAAAGGGTGACTCTGATCGATCCTACTGACCCAAAATATACTGTGGCTTTCAACCCTTTGGAAAAGATAGAAGGCATCTCATCTGCCGAGATTTCAGCTGAGCTGGTTGAGGCTTTTAAAAAAATCTGGGGAGCAGAAGGCTCTTACCAAGTTTTAGGCTGGGGAGCAAGAATGGAAGACCTCTTGCGAAACTCATTTATCGCTTTGATAGAGGCTGAGCTGACTTTGGTTGATCTTCCATTGTTTTTGACAGATGAGGATTTCAGATTGAATGCTTTGGAAAAGGTTACTCATCCCATTGCCTTGCAATACTTCAAGAGGTTCAACAATCTCTCTCCAAAAACAAGGGATGAGTGGATGGAGTCCACCTTAAACAAGGTCAATGCCTTTCTTTCAGACGACAGGATCAGGGAGATGTTTTCCTTTAAGAAATCCTCGTTTTCCTTAAGAGAGATGATGGATGACCAAAAGATACTCCTTTTGAAACTTGACAGGGGAAGACTGAAGGAAAATGCTGATTTAATAGGCTCCCTTTTCATGACCAAGATAAGGATGGCTGCTTTTTCCAGATCAGACATTCCAAAGGAGAAAAGGTTGCCCTTTTTCCTGTTCGTGGATGAATTTCAGAACTTTGCCACTGAGAGCTTTATTGAAACCCTTGGCGAGGCCAGAAAATATGCCCTTTCTCTAATCATGGCTCATCAGAATCTTTCTCAGCTTCCGAGGAATTTGCAGGATTCCATCTTGACCAATTGCGGAATCCAAGTCTACTTCAGGGTTTCAAGGAGAGATGCTGAGATCTTAGCCAGGGAAGCCTTTGAGACAACTGGAACAGAGGTGAAAGCACTCAAGCTCTCTCCTGAGCTTTTTGACTATGACTACTATTCCTATCCTGAAGAATGGGAGAGATACTTACAGGACCTTCAGAGCCTTCCTGCAAGGGTTTGCTATGTAAAGCACAAGTTAGAAGGAGGGATAATCCCGATCAGCACAGCTGAGGTTGAACCTCCTTACATGGAACTGGGAATTGACCAAAAAGAGCATCAAGTCCTCCTTGATAAATGCCAGTTTGGCAAAAAATATCTTTTAGAAAGGAGGGGATGGGAAAGGGAAAAAGAGCTTGTCAAAGACAAAGGAATCATAAAGACAGAGGAAAAACCTGTTTTTAAAGCAAAAGAGGAAAAGCCGAGAACTTTAGAGGAGATAATCGCCTTAATGGATTATCTTGATAAGGCAATTCTCTGGGCCATTGGAACTGGGAACTATTACGCTTCAGATATTTTTGAGGAGGCAAACAAGAAATTAAAGTTAATGGGAGCTTCAACCCGCCATTACTCTGAGTTCAAGAAGAAGTTCTATGAACTATCAAAATTGCCACCAGAGGGTAAGGGATTGGTTGAATTCACAAAAAGAGGGAGAAGCTTTTGCTACTGGCTCTCTCAGTGGGGAGAAATAGCCTTTGCTGAGAAATTTGATATGCCTTCTGATAGGGCAATAAACGAACTGGGAGGCGGAGGAAAGTTATCAAGATCTGTAGCTCTGGAAATAATAAAGGAGTGGCTTGAGCCAGAAGGCTACAAGGTAAGAAAGGAAGATGAAATAGAGACAGATTTGAGCGAAAGCCATCGTGGTTATACTGATCTCGTTGCTGAGAAGGATGGAGAAGAAGTGAGGATCGAGATCGAGCACCGCTCAACCAAGGAACAGATAGAAAAGAACATTAGGAAGAACCTTGAATACTCGAATGTCATTTATGAGATAGCCAGCGATGAGGTGGCAAAGAAAAAGATAATTCAAGTGGCTTTAAAAACAATATTTCGCTTGAGAAAGGAAAAGCCAGACAAAGACCTGAGAGTTAAGATAGCCAGCATTGATGAGCTAAAGCAAAGCAAATTCCATGATTGGTTTGAGGTGAAAATCTGATTTAGACTTTGAGGGAAAACCTTTTTAACTTGACACCGTTTTTTTTATCTATAACTGTCAGCTAAAATAAAAGGCAATTGCGGCTGGATGCAAATTTTGTTATAATTCTTAATCAAAGAGGTGGAAAATATGTGGAATATAGCGTTGGTCCAGAATCAATCAGAGATGTCACATTACGGGTATGCTGACGCCAGACCACTTATCGAAGAACTCGATTACAATGTGGTTTTATATACCGCGCAAAATATAGACGACCTCGCTTCTAATTTAAACCGACAAACGTTTGATGCGATCATTTTCGCGTCAAATGCCCTTAATGACAAAACTATACGTGAAGAGATATTTACACCTGAATTTATGAATGCTTTTTCAAGCTTTTTGGAAGGAGGAAAGGGGGGTTTAATTCTTCATCAGTTACGACTTGCCCAAACAAAAAACACAACCCTTGAGTTTCTCCCTCCCCCCTTGAAGTCTGTACAGCCGATAGAAAGGTTTAAAAATGAAAAATCTTCCGATGGAGAACTATTCTCAACTGCTATAACAAAAACACATGTTGGTTTTCTCTATCCAAATGAGATAGATATAGCTCAAATCAAAAAACAATGTCTATCATATCGTAGTTTAAGAGGAGTATATTGGCATTATTGGGATCAAGTGGATAATTCTGAATGGGATATATTACTTTACGATAATGATGCCAATGGTGTTCAAAGACCCCTTTTTTTAAGTTCTAAGGAATCTAAACCATATCGAATAATACTATCATCTTTAACTCTTGATTGGCAGAAACAAACAAAATTCTTACAAAATATTTTAACATATATCGTAGAAGGAAAACATAACACGGCCATATTGAAAGATTCCAAAAACACTAGCGTTGCATTTGAGTATTTTATTGAGTGTCTTAAATCTCAAAAATATCCTTTTAAAGTCTATGACATTGATCAAGACTTGGCTATTTTAAAGAAAAATATTGAAACTGGCGTTCATACTATACTAATTTTTGATCCTTTTATAGACAAAAAAACCGTTGGAAAAGAACTCTATTCGTTGATAGAAAACTTTGTACTTGAAGGTAAAATGAAACTAATGGGGATTGACAAAACAGATCAATCATTATATAAATTTTTTGTGGCGGGCAGAGAGAGATACGCGCTTAGACTGTTATATGACTGCGAAATTAAAATTCAAAATGAACTAAATAAGGGATACATTGATGGGAGTTTTTGGAGCACTATTGAATCTTTACAAATTCTAAATCAATTAAAGGAGGTAGAATCTCATTTTGATTTGAATACACTCGAGAGAGTATTTAAACTTGCGAATGAGCATGATCGAGACGGATCTTATGATGAAGTTTTTGGAGTTACTTGTGCTTTTTTGTGGCTAAGAGCTACATATCTTGGTACTACTTCCGAAGAAACCAAAAGAACCCTCAATTGGGTTCGTGGTCACATAGCGGGCTTTGAAGACAGAGAAAGAGCCCTTGCCTACCAAATACTAAACGAAATTAATTTAATAACAGTCGATGAAAAATTGGAACTTCAACAGATTCTATCATCTCTGGATGTTAAGAATTTGAGCGAAATTGATTTGATAGTCTATTTAAAAGCCTCGATTAGTATCGGGTATAAAGATCACCTATTATCCCTTATACAGCGCATTGAAAAACTACAAAATGACGGGTGTTGGGTAGACCTCGCGACTACTGCTAGTGCTACAACTGTACTTTTGGATGTATTAGACACCTTAAAAAGTGACCCTTATACAGACAGTAAAATAAAAACTTCTCTTGAATCACTCATATTTAAATCGATAATTTTCATCCAAAATTCATTACGTGAACAACAATTAGAAAAAAATAATGCAGAATATCCATGGGATAATAAAGCAAGTACCAGCTTAAAATGTATTCAGGCATGGCTAAAATTTGAAGATATAATAGATATTCCCATATACGAAACAATCGACTCTCTCAAAAGTTATTCAGAAACTGAGAAATATAAATCTTCAGATAAAAAAGCATTAGTAATTCTTGAAGAATTAAAAAGTGAAAATAAACAGGTTATTGAAAATAACATAGAATTATCCAATAAGATAGACAAATTAGAAGAACAAATTACAAGAAGTAAAAAAGTAATGAAACTAAATAGGTTCCTATTACCATATTTTTTAGTCTCTCTTTATCTAATATTTACCATCGTAGCTTCATCTTTCATTCATTGGGATGACTCCATTGAGACTATATTAAGAGGAGCTTTTATCGACGTTTATCAATACCATATGGGTCTTATATTTGTTTTGACTTTAGTATATACAATTTTAGGTTCGAAATCCAGATTTAAAGTTGAAAAATCCAGATTTAAAGTTGAAAAAAAATGACCTCTATGTATCATGAATTCAAACCTAAAATATCTAGACATGCTCATATCATAGGTAAAAAAAATGTAGAAATAGGGGCATTCACGGTTATTGAAGACTATGTATTGATAGACGCTACAGATAATATTCTCTCACATATATCAATTGGAATTAGAAGCAAGATAAAAACGGGTTCAATTTTAAGATCTTTTGACGGTTGGATTAAGATAGGTAATCGGGTTACTGTTGGTCCTTATTGTTTCATTGGAGGACATGGCGGGGTAAGTATAAATGATTGCACAATAATTGCAGGGCTATGCTATATTTCTGCGGCAAGTCATATTCACTCGCTAGGAGAGGCCATGAGATTTCAGGGAGAAGAAGCGAAGGGTATACAAATAGGACGGGATGTATGGATTGGTGCAAACGTTATTGTCCTAGATGGAATATCCATAGGAGACGGCTGTATCATTGGTGCCGGATCAGTTGTCACAAGAGATATGCCACCAAAAACAGTATGTTATGGTCAACCATGTAGACCAATTAAAAAAAGGCCGAGATATAAAAAGCAAAGGTTATAATAGCGGTTAAATATAATAAAAATATGGAAGTAGATTATAAAATGAAATACGCATTAGTCAACTGTGATATATACACAGGTAAAAATATCATATATGATAAGGCCATAATTATTGAAGGCAATAAAATAAAAGAAATAGTGGAGCTTTCAAAAATACCTAAAGAGTTAGAAGCGATTGATTTGAATGGTCTATCAATAGCTCCTGGGTTTATAGATGTCCAAGTAAATGGAGGCGGCGGATGTCTTTTTAATGAAAATCCTACTGAGGAATGTATTTCATCGATTTATGAAGCACATAAACGTTTTGGTACTACAAGTTTTTTACCTACTATTTTTACTGTGTCCACCGAGAAGATGCTGCAAGCTATAGAAGTAATAAAAAGATGTATAGAAAACCGCAAATATGGGGTTATTGGCTTACACATTGAGGGGCCATATATAAATGAAAACAAAGCCGGAGTACACGATAAAAGATTTATCCAACAAATATCTGATGAAGAACTGGATGTTTTTATTAAAGATGAAGGGGTTATAAAACTTTGGACATTAGCACCCGAGCTTGTAGAAGAAGCACACATCGAGAAGCTAAGAAAGAAGAATATCATAGTATCCGCTGGACACACTGATGCCACATATGAACAAACAAAAAAGTCTTTTAAATGGGGAATATCTTCCGCTACACATTTATTTAATGCAATGAGTCAATTTGTAGGCAGAGAACCAGGTGTTTTAGGGGCTGTTTTTGATACAGATAAGATTTGGGCTGGAATAATTGCTGATGGCATGCATGTACATTTCGCTTCAGTTAGGGTCGCTAAAAAAATCAAGCAAGAAAAATTAATTCTTGTTACTGACGCTATGCCACCCGTTGGAAAGCCTACTACTACCTTTAAGATAGGAACTCTGGAGGTTTCTTATTCTAATGGCAAGTGCGTCACAAAAGACGGAACGCTTGCTGGTTCAGCTTTAGATATGGCGACAGCTGTTAGGAATTGCATTCAAAAAGTCGGCATCTCAAAGGATGAAGCACTCAGGATGGCTTCTACATATCCAGCAGAATTTTTAGGTATCCAAGATAGACTGGGTAAAATTAAGATAGGATACACCGCAGATATGGTAATCTTTAATAATCAAATCATTGTAAAAGGAGTAATTAAAGAGGGGAAATTTGAGAAATACGCAAATTTTGAGTAATTAATAAGAAAAAAGATAATTATACTTTCATTCCTTTCAATGTATATTTATTTAACTTAGGCTCAATCTTATATTTTTTCCTCTGTTTTTACTTTCAGTACCGAATATCCCTGCCTAGAGACTTTTAGTATCTTATCTTTATTTCCTTGAAATTTGAAACTATAGAAAGGTGGAAGAGTCAACGCAGAAAAAGGCTTTGAGGTCTTTCCATCTATGGCAAGCTTTAGATAAACATGATATTTATCGTGGTTTATTAAGTCCTCACGGTCAAATTCTGGATAGAATTCCTTTCTTAAGAATTCCCCATTTTCTGCTCCGATAAGGAAGGCTATGATAGTTCCTACATTTCCAAATATAGCTTTTCTCAGCTCTTCGTCCAATTGATCGATGTATTGATGGGCTAAAGCCAGACATAGCCTATATTTCCTTGATTCTGAGAGAATATCCCCAAATGTCTCTGTGCTCACAAAGTTTTGGAACTCGTCAACAAAAAGGTAGAAATCCTTTCTTTGTTCTTCTGGGATGTTAATTCTGCTCATTGCAGCGAGTTGGAGCTTTGTAATAATCAAAGAACCAAGCAAAGAAGAATTATCTTCTCCTATCTTCCCCTTTGCCAAATTGACAAGAAGAATCTTCCCTTTGTCCATCACCCATCTGAAATCAATTTTGCTTTCAGCTCTTCCGACAATGTTTCTTATCAAAGGAGTGGACAAAAACCCCCCAAGCTTATTTTGGATAGGAGTTAAAGCATCTCCTTTGAACTGATAGAGATATTTTGGAAATTCATTTTTCCAAAAAGATCTAACTATTGGGTCTTTTATTTTATCTACTATCTCCTTTCTATATCTCCAATCATTGAGCATCCTATACACGTCAAGCAAGGTTTTATTTCCAGGATAATCAAGCAAAGCAAGGATAGTATTTCTCAAGATGTGTTCCTGTCTGTGATGCCAGTATTCTGCGTAGAGCTTTCTGAAAACTGAAATCAGGCCTGAGACTAAAAGATGCCTTCTTCCTGGCTCTACTTTCTCCAAGACATTCAAAGCAATCGGATGATCAACATCGGCAGGATTGAAATATATGATATCGTTTATCCTCTCTTTTGGTATATAATCTAAAACTCTCTCTACTGCATCTCCATGAGGATCAATGAAGCATACACCTTCATTTCCATAAATATCATTCAAAATCATATTCAAAAGAAGGCTGGTTTTCCCCATCCCTGTTTTGCCAATGACATACATGTGGAGCCTTCTATCTTCCTTTTTAATTCCGAAAACTTTTCCTTCTCCTCTGAAATTGGTTTTTGCAAAAAAGTTAATTTTTGACATAGATTTTTAGTTATTTAGGTGGTAAAGGGATACATCCCTTCGATCCGTGTATGAAATCCCTGAAAAACGTCCCCATTAATTAAAGATATAAAAAGAAACCAAAGGGCTTTATTCAAGTTTCTACAAACAAGAAAATAATCAAATCCTAATTGCCCTTTGGCTCTTTGGTTTTTAAAGAACTATTAGAGGCTTCTATAGTTCTCGTTCAGCTCCTTGACTCTTTCATTCAGCGCTTCACTGTCCTCGTCTTGAGCAAGACCGATCAGCTCATTCAGGATATCTGAGGCATCCTTCAAGCTGAGATCCTCTGGAAGGGTTTCCACTCCAAATTTATGCAGTGCGTGCCTTTGCTTCTCTGTAGCTGGCTTTTTATTACCCTTTGATCCGCCACTCCCTGTGCCACCCTCTTGATTGTTTTCATCTCTCCTCAGCTGAGAGATCAGTTCACTTCTTAGGTCTCTGGCTACCTCTCCAAATATCCTTCCAGTTACCTCTCTGGCATTGTCTGGACTGACCTTAGAGACCTTCTTGTAGGCTTGCTCATATATTTCGCAGTAGAGATCTATCTTTTCTCCTATCTTCTGTTCCATTTGCCTCACCTCTTTTTTTCGGTGGGAGATCCACCAACTGGTGGGAAATCCACCAACTCAATCTCCAAAATCAAGTCTTGGGAACTGGATTGGTGGCAAAAAGGATCATTTAACAGAGACGGTTTTCCATCTCCCTTTTTGATAGATTTTCAGCTGCTTTCTAGCGCATCTGGGAACCTTCAGCTTCCTCAACTTCTCCCTCTCATTTCTGAACTTTCCCTTTCCTGATTTGACTTGAATGAGAAGGATTCTGTTCCTGCCGATTGCAACGATGTCAAAGTAAGACCGAGAACCAGCAGACCTCAAAACAGTATAGAAATCCTTTCTTCTTTTCAGCCTTCTAATAAGCTCTAACTCCGCTTGATAGCCCTTTTGATAAGGAGTGATCATAGGATAGATAGTGACTTAACGATAATAATAGGGGATGCTGGCCTTAGAGGCTTTCCAGAGGTTGATGATGTTGGTTGAGAGACAAACAGCCAGGGAATCGCCAAGCCTTTCCGAATGCTTTGAACTCAAGTACCAGCTTATCAGCTCTTTTAGCTTCTCTGGCTCATATTTTGCTAATCTCTGTTTAACCAGCCAGCTCTCTTTTGCCCAGCTTATCTCTGGGTCGTAGCCTTTTACTTCCTTCACCTTGCTTTTAAAGTGAGAAATAATTTCTTTTACAAGAGATGAGCTTTCATCTACGACAGTATTATCTTTATTACTCTCTCTTACTATGGGAGTGGGCAGGGCTGCGGACTCTTGAGTGGGCAAGGTTGCGGAGTCAGAATTTGGCAATTCTGCGGACTCATCCCAGTCTGGAAAGAAGTAGCGATTGTTTCTTTTAAGCCCTTCTCTCTTTACCTTGAGTCCTGCCTTTTCTTTTAGCTCCCTTATCCCTCTATCAATGGTGTCTGTGGAAACTCCCAAAGCATTGGCCATGTAATTTCTCGAAGGAAAAGCCTCAAAATCAGAATTCTTCCTCGTCCAAAGGATTCCGGTGATAAGCTTTGCCTTAAAGCTCAAATCTTTTCTTTTGGCAATAGATTTTGGAATGGCCCAGAAGCCCTTCTCCATGGTCAAAGAATGTTAATTTTTAGCCTCTAAAAAAGTCAACTCTATGCTTTTTATCAACCCACTCCTTCAGGTTTCGATTAATCCAAAACATTCTTTTTTCAGGATTCCACTTGATGACTCCTCTTACGATCAGTTTCTTCGATTCACCTTCAACGTGATAGGGAGATATCCCAGCATAGAAGAAATCCTTCTTGTCAAAGACAGCATATTTTTTATTTAAGCCAAAAGAAAACCTGATGATGAAAAGCAGGACCTTAAGCTGTCTCTTGGTGAGGTTTGAGGTTATTATCTTTTCCAATATTCTGTTTTCGATTTTGGTGAAAGACATAGTTTAATTTAATAAATTTGATTAACTTTTGATTTCAAAACGTGTTCAGTTATTGCTAAAGCCAAAAGCCTGATATTTTTCCTCATCTTGTCTATTTCCTCATCTGAAAGCTTTGGTCTCCTCAAGATCTCTCGGTATTTGTCATAAATTGATTTATCTCCCCTCTTTTTAGCCATTTAAAATCGTAAAATTATGATAAATCAAGGTAAAAAAATTTCATCTACACTTTTTCCCAAGACCTTTGCAATCTTCTTTGCTAAATAGATGTTTGGCTTTCTCTCTCCAGTCTCAATCTCTGAGATTTCCGATTGAAAAACTCCAACTTTATCAGCTAACACAGCTTGTTTCATCCTCTTCCCTTTCCTAATTTCCCTTATTCGGTTTGTGGGCTTGGCCTTGGGCATAGCTCAATCACAAAAATACGATATTACCCTAGCTTATATCGTAGAAATACGATTGTCAAGACCAAAAACTGTGGACAATTAGCTATTTCTGATAATTTCCTTGAAAACTATTTAACTGCCACTTAATTCTTTTCTTTGTAGGAATTTAGCTTCTTCAGGCACTAAAAGTAAAACATCAATGGGTCCCCCAACATTTTTTGGGCGTGCCTGAAAGCGCATAGTATCAATGGTAGTTCGAATAGCATAAATCGCGAAGTCAATTGCATCTTGAAGTGCCATTGCCTTCCAAATGATTGGCGCTGGAGATTGAACGACTTTATCATTACCCTTCTCATCTTTAACTATTACTGGATTAACAATAGAAACGATAACATCAACTTGCCCGGACCAAGTAGCACCATAATCAAGCGATCCATCAGGTTTAATATTTCTTCTCTCAACAATATTTTGAGCTACATGGCAATAATAAACGTAGGGAATGCTGACTTTATCCTTTTTCTTATAACCAGCAACATGAAAACCAACACCTGCAGTAGGAAATGATTCCCGGAAATATCCAACTAACTTTTTGGGAATGGTAGTTACATCATCAGCAGCTACTAAATCTTCTTCAATAAATTTTTTAATATGGCTTGCCATTGGGACACCAGCGAGTAAATCCTCTCCAAAAGTAGAAATCCCTACTTGTTGTTCCTCGAGCAGGAAAGTTTTCGTAATAGCGTCGGAATTAACCGTCTCGAATTTAATCTCCTTACCATCGGGCTTCTTACCTTTTATAGCTACAGACTGTCGGCTATCTGAAGCCATTACGATACCTTCTGGAACGTAGACAACTATCACCAATGTCATAGTTACCATTATATCGATTAACTATATAAACGCTTTACGACCTACATAAACGCTTTATGACCTACCTATGTCCCCCCTCTCTTGACATATGTCCTACCTTTGCTAATATCAGATATAGACGATATGAATTTTGGAAGAAAGTTGAGAAAATTAAGAGGGGAGAAGGGTATAACCCAGCAACAGCTGGCTGAAAAGCTTGGCTATGTTACAAATAGCTATATGTCAGAGGTTGAAAAGGGCAAGTTCATCCCCTCAAAGGAGAAGTTGAGAAAGATTGCCAAAGCCTTAAGAGTTCCATTTAAGGAATTGGACGATCTCTTACTTGAATCGAAGATAGAGCAATTAGGGATAAAAGAGCCTGAGTTAGTCAGCCTTTTTCAGGATGTTCCAAAGTTGCCAAAGAGAGATAAAAAGGCTATAATTAAGGTATATCTTCAAATTAAAGAGAAACTAAAAAACCATGAAATGGATAAGTTAAAAACGAGAGGGAAGATCAACTCGTTGTTTAATTCAAGATAAGGAAATATTAGAGATTTTGAAATAAGATACACCTCCATTAGTTACCAAAGACACAAAAGTTATCAAGTAAAAGTTTTATGTCAAAAGCCCCTAGAAGTTTCCAGAATCCCAAAGGTTATTTAGTCACATGGACAATATAAAAACTAAGATAAATATAGGTTATAGAGGCTAATAAGATGTCAACCGGTTCAAAAATCCAAAAAATCTTCTCTACACCGGATGTTAAACATGGCTTATCACTTTTTAGTGCAAATGAGATAAATGCTGTTGAGAGATTGATAACAGTGCAGGATGGGAATTATTATATAAATTGCCAAATTAAGGATAAACTCAAAGTAGCTAAACCCGAAGAAGCAGTCAGACAACTCTGGATTTATAGGTTGCTTACTGAATATGGCTATCCAAAGGAACGAATAGATATTGAAAAAGTTGTTTATTTTGGCTCCCGTGTAGAGCCTGGAGCAGCGGACATTGTAGTTTATCATGAGGATTTAAGACATTACTATATTTTGTTTGAAGTAAAGAGGCCAAGTAGAACCGCTGGTTTAGAGCAACTTAAAAGTTATTGTAATGCAGAAGGAACCCCTATTGGTGTATGGTCTAACGGAAATGAAATAATAAGACTTCATAGGGAAGAACCTAACTTATTCATAGAAATACCACGAATTCCCAAGATCTCAGAAACTCTACGGGATATATTAACTGAGAGATGGACACTTAGATGGTTAGAGGAACACGATGAACTAAAGCAAGGTAAAACCACGCTTAAAAAAATTTTATTAGACCTTGAGGAGCTTGTTTTAGGGAATGCGGGAGTTAAGGCATTTGATGAAATTTTTAAATTGATTTATGCCAAGCTTTACGATGAATGGAAAGGGATCAATGATCCAAACTATCAATTAGAATTTTTTGTCGGTGATAGAAGTCCAGAACAAGTAAAGAGAGCTATAACTAATCTCCTAGATGGCGCTAAGAGGACGTGGGCGGGGGTATTTGAACCTACAGATAGAATAGAACTAATGGATACCCATTTAAAAATTTGTGTATCGTTTCTAGAAAAAATAAAATTGTTCAACTCTAATCTGAGAATAATTGACGAAGCTTTTGAGTATCTGATTCCTGAGGTATCTAAAAAGAAAGAGGGACAGTTCTTTACGCCTCGACCTGTTGAAGATATGGTTGTAAAGATGATGAACCCAAAATCTCATGAATTTCTTATAGACCCTGCCTGTGGTTCGGCAGGTTTTCTTTTGCATTCTGTAATGTGGATCGCTGGTGGAGTAATAACTGGTAAAGAATTGTCCACGCCTGCTAAAAATTTTGCACAAAACAACATATATGGTATAGATTTTGCGAAAGAAGCTGTTAAAATAGCGAAAGCTATCAACCTTATAGTTGGAGATGGCAAATCCCACATCTATGGTGGTGGTCCTCATGGGAACTCATTAAATCCTTTGACATGGAATGATGAAGTAAAAGCAGGTTTAAGACCAAGACTCTTAAGATTTCCTGAAGACTTGGAGAATGATAGAGACAATCAAAATAGGTTTTTGTATTTTGATTTTGATATTCTTATGACTAATCCCCCTTTTGCAGGTACGGTCAAAGAAAGGGATATTTTAAGACTTTATCAATTGGCGGATAAAAATGGTAGATTGGTAAAACAAATAGGTCGGCATATCCTTTTCTTGAATCGTTCATTACAGTTTATAAGACCTGGCGGAAGGATGGCAATAGTTTTACCGCAGGGGTTGTTGAATAATACAAATACTGAGTATATCCGCAGGTTCATTATAGACGAAGCGAGAATTTTAGCAGTTGTTGGTTTGCACGGAAATACCTTTAAACCCCATACTGGGACAAAAACAAGCGTTTTATTCATACAGAAATACACAGAAGAAGCAAAGCAAAAAATTCAAGAGATTAAACTCAGATATGAAGAGGGATGGGACGATTTTATAGGAGAATTGAAAGAGAAATATCAAAATGTCAATTGGGATAAATCAGTAGATGAGGAAGAGCTACCTGAGGAACTTAAATCTTTCATTGAAACCTATTTCGAGACAAGAGAAGAATTAGAAGAAATTGAAGGCTCAGAAATTGAAGATAACAAAGAAGAAATTGAAGATACTGAAGAAATTAAAAGAAAGAAGCCACTTAAAGTTTTAGTTGAAGAATTACAAGAAGTACAAACTCTTTTAGAGGAGAAGCAGGAGGAATTAAACAGTGATATCTCAAACGAGAAGAGGACAGAATTAAAAAAGGAGATCAGAACTTTAAACACCAAAGTTAAAAAGCTCGATAAAGAAATCTCCCAAAGAACATTAGGGGGACAAATCCACTCAGTTTTGAACCAAGAAAAGATAACAGAACAATTTAGAGAATTCTGGCTTGATGGTAAGGTTATGAAAGAGATGGATTATCCTATATTCTTTGCTATAAATCAAAAACCGCTTAAGGATAACAAGGGCGAGTACAGATACATCAAAAGTCCTAATGGCGAATTTGTTTTAGATGAATACGGACACCCAAAAATTGGCCACGATTTAGATGAGATAGCAGAAGCTTTTGTTAAATTTGCCAAAGAACAGGGGGTTGATTTTTGGAGGTAAAAAATATGGCTATAGCAAGTGTTGTAAAATTATCAGAGCTCGAATTACAAAATCGAATTGACCCAGAATTTTATTCTCCTGAATATATGGATATTATGGACAATTTAAGGCAATTAGAATGTCTACGAATTGGTAAATGTTGCTTTGTTACAAGTGGTAGTACTCCACCAGAAAGAGACCCCGACTTAAAAAATGGTATTATACTACTAAAAACAGTCAATATTCGAGAAGGTTACATTGACATCAATTCTGAAGAGCCTTTCTTTATTGATGAAAATCTGGATGAAAAATTGAAATCCTCAAGATTACAGCCAAACGATGTTTTAATAAATATTGTTGGGGCAACGCATGATGTTATAGGGAGAGTGGCACTGGTTCCAGAAGATTTTCCAAGAGCAAACATTACGCAAGCAATGTCTCTAATAAGACTAAGAACTCCAGATTTCTTACCAGAATATATATTTGCCTTCCTCTATTCAAAATATGGAAGAAAACAAGTATGTAGAATTGCAAGACCTACCGCTCAATATAATTTAAATCATGAAGAAACAAAGAGCATAATAGTTCCTAAAATTTCAAAAAAATTTCAAAATGAAATAAGAAATATCTGGGAAAAATTCTATGATTTTTATAGAAAATCAATAAATATCTACACCCAAGCCGAAAACCTGCTTTTAGAAGAGTTAGGACTGAAGGACTTCAAGCCAAAATATGAACTTTCTTATACTGCAAATCTTTCTCGGTCAATCGGAGTTCATCGTGTAGATGCAGAGTATTTTCAGCCTGCTTATGACGAAATCGAAAATCATCTAATTAAAAAATATGATACTGTACTCATCAAGAGAATTAAATTTATTGAGGTCACAACAGGGCAATATACAGAAAATTATGTCTTAAAAAATGAAGGAAAGCCATACATCAGAGGGACAGACATAAAGAATGGAACAATAGACACAAACAATTTGGTTTATATTGCACCAGAAGATCAGCTTGAGGATAAGAAAGCAAAAGAAGGAGATGTAGTAGTAACTCGAGTTGGAACAATCGGACTGTCAGCCAGAATTCCCAAAGAGTGTGAAGGAGGAACTATAAGTGACAACCTTATTAGGATCAGGATATTTGATGAAGAAAAATTAAACTCGTATTATTTGGCTTTGTATCTTGGTACCCTCATTGGAGTAAGCTTTATGATCAAAAATAGCCGGGGAAGTGTTCAGCAGAGATTGAACCAAGAAACTTTAAAAGAGGTAATAATTCCTATTCTACCTCTAGAAACCCAACAAAAAATCGCCTCACTTGTCCAACAATCTCATGAAGCAAGAAGGAAAGCCAAAGGACTATTAGAAGAGGCAAAAAGAAAAGTTGAGGGGGCAATTGAAAATGAAATTAAAAAATAGTCAACAAGCCTATTATTATGAGTGCCCTCATGATTCTCCGCTCCCTCTAGTCACTCACCCAAATTGCTTTGCAACTTCGCATATCCGCCAGCCATTAAGTTAAATCGGGGGTCAAAGGGTATGAGAATGAAAAATAAAAGCGATGAAAAAAATGGCAATAAAAAAGATTCATATTGAGAATTTCAGATCGATTAAAGAGCTTGACTTTGAACCAACAATGTTAACCGCTCTTATAGGGAAAAATAATGTTGGAAAATCGAATATTTTAAGTGCGATAGAATTGATGTTGGGGGAAAGATGGCCTCCTTATGCAATAAAAGAAGAGGATATTTACAATCACGATGAACGTCTCACGGGCAAGATAGAACTGTACTTTACTGACCCCCTTATTCATGCATATTATAAAAACGATATAGAAGTTTGTGGTTTTAGATTAGAATTTGACATCAATCATGGTGGGAATTTGTCTTGTATTGATGAGAGTGGAAATGAAGTCGTTACACAATATAGAAAGCCATTACTCTTATCCAACGCAATTAGGAACAAAGTTCCATCGGTGCTTGTGAGTGTAAATAGAGATCTATCGAAAATTCTCTCAGCAAGTCAATGGAGTATTTTGGGGAAAATACTAAAAGATATTTCTGAGGAATTTAAAGGCGACCAAGTAAAAGTTGAAAATTTCTGTGACAAAATGGGAGAAGCTACCGGGATATTAAAAATAGATAGTTTCAAAAAATTAGAAAAGATTATTGTTGAAAATGTAAAGCACCTGACGGGATTTTATGAGGCTGCGATACGATTTAAAGAACCCCACGTTTTAAGTCACTACCAAAATCTACAATTGGTTGTTAAAGAGTCACCCGAGTATGAAGAATTCTCAGCGCTTGAAATGGGTGCGGGCATTCAAAGTGCCATCGTAGTAGCTCTAATTAATGCCTATAAAATACTTAAGCGCACAGGTGCGGTTCTATTGATTGAAGAGCCAGAAGTTTATCTCCATCCCCATGCGAGACGATATTTCCACAAGTTATTGAGGGAGTTATCTGAGGAGGGGACACAGGTTTTCTACACTACCCATTCAACTGAGTTTGTGGATATAGACCATTACGAGGATGTAAATATTGTTAGGAAAAACTCATCAAGAGGGACCTATATCTGTCAAGGGAGAAACATAAGCATCGACACGACATCGAGAGAGCAATTAAAACTCTCAACAGAATTCGATGCGGGAAGAAATGAGCTATTTTTCGCTGAGAAAATTATGATTGTTGAAGGTAATACTGAAGAAAAAACCTTACCATATCTATTCTTATTAAAGGGGTGCGATATCAATAAAGAAAGCATCTCGATAGTTAATGCCAAAAGTGTAACAAATATCAAGTTTTTTGTTAAGATTATAAGAAGTTTCGGGATACCCTTTGTCGTGCTTATGGACTCACATTCCAATAAGCCAGATTACCAGAGCTATTATGTGCCTTTAAACAGTGAAATCTTATCCGTTGTTGGTGACAAGAATTTAGTTTTCATAATCGATCCAGAATTTGAAGCTGCTTTTAACTTACCAACAACTGGTGATAAAGTTAGAAATGCTGTTGAGAAGGTAAAATCTATGAATTTTGCTGACATTCCAAAGATAGTCAACGATGCCATTGATAAACTCGCCGCACTCACTTAACAGGACATGTCTAGCTGTGCCTTTGCTAAGTCCAAATTTGTCCCTCTTGATCACAAACTTTAGAGATACTAGGAATATTATACGAACTTACTCTTACAAAATGGAGATAATATTGCAGCTAAAAGTCCCTTAATGTTGCCTTTTTAAATTTTGTAAGGTAACATAACCAGTGGTAGCTAATTTTCAAATTCTATTATGAAAAACGCCTTAGCTTACGCCAGAGTATCAACAAAGGAGCAGGCAGACAAAGGATTATCCATTCCTGCTCAATTGAAAGCAATAAAGGAATATGCCAATTCCCATGACCTTAGGGTTTTAGAGGAGTTTGTTGACCAAGGAGAATCTGCTAAAACAGCTGACAGACCGGGATTCAGAAAAATGATGAAGAGGTGCCAGAAAGACAAGACAATTGAGGCAGTCCTTGTCCACAAGATTGACAGGTTCTCAAGGAACAACATCGACTTCTACGCTTACAAAGCCATTTTGAAAAAGGAAGGTGTTAGGCTTCTATCAGTTTCAGAAAACATTGAGGAGAATCCATCAGGTGAATTTATCGAGAATGTCCTGGTAGCAATGGCTCAGTTCTACTCCTCTAACTTGGCTGAAGAGGTATTGAAAGGAATGAAGGAGAAATTTGAGAAAGGAGAATGGCCAGTCAAAGCTCCAATCGGTTACAAGCACCTCAGAGACGAAAGAGGACGCTCCCAAGTTATCGAGGATAAAAACAGTTCCTACCTCATAAAGCAGATGTTTAAGCTCTACTCAACTGGTCAATATTCCTTAGGCTCTCTCTCAGAGGAAATGGCAAATAGAGGATTAAAGACAAAGAATGGCAAGCTCTTTTCCCATGAGCGGATAAAACAAATCCTCCAAAACAAGTTCTATATGGGCAGAATGGAGATGTGGAATAAAGGGGTCAAAGGAAAGCACCAGCCAATAATCGAAGAGCCTCTTTTCAATCAAGTTCAAAACATCCTTTCTGAAAGGAAGATAACCCAGGATAGATGGCAAAAGAGGGATTTTCTTTTAAGAGGTTTGGTCTACTGCCAGGGTTGTCAGAGAAGATTAACCGCTGAGATTCACCAGAGAGGAGATTATTACAGATGCCAGTCCAGCGTCAATCACAAATGCTCTCAGCCATACCTTCCAGTAAGATCACTTGAGAGCCAGATTAAAGCCCTATATGACCTCATGGAGCCTCCAATTAAGCTTTTGAAGCTCATTAAAGCAGAAATCGAGGAAGTCCAGCTGAATTTCAAAGCCAAATCCTCAAATGAAATAGCCAATCTCAAAAGAAAGATAAATGAAAACGAGGCAAAGATGGATGCCCTAGTTGATAACTTGGCTACAAGAACAATCACTCCAGAGGTTTACAAGAAATATGGCCAGAGATACGAGAAAGAGATAAAGAATGCCAGAGACAGGTTGGCTGTATTGGAAAATGATTACAGCTCAAACTTTGATTTCATTGACAAGTGCATGATCCTCTCCTCAACCTTATCCCGCCTGCACAAAATCTTCAGCTTCAGACAGAAAAAGAACTTAGCCAGAGCCATCTTCAAGAGAATTTGGGTTAAACAGAGGGAAATCAAGAGAATAGAACTGAACCCGCCTTTTGACTTCTTGTTAAAAAGTCAGGCTCGAAAGATACGCTCTGCCTTTCCCCATATCAAGTTCGAACATTATCCTGTTAAGAGCACTACAAAGGACATCTTCGAACATTTGGTTGGAGCTATGGATTTTCCAGCCTTTTATTTTGTTAATAGTTTGGTTAAAGGGTGTAAAAGCTCCAATGGTACTAGAAGTTAACAGTTGCTATCCTATAGCCTTTTCACCTTTTTTACTTAGCATCCACTGATTTTGCCTTCCAACCCTTTTCCCTTTCACCAGTCCTTCAGCTTGCAACTTATAGAGATGTATCTGGGCTGTATTCCATGATATTTTAAGCTCCTTTGCAACCGTTTCAGTTGTCACAGGCCAGTCTTCCTTTGCGAGATACTGCAAAATTTTCGGATCAATTTCCTTTGGCATTATGAGACTTCCTTATGATATGTCGTTAGGATATATTGTATGATAGGATTTAAATATTTGGTATGACAAATCCTATTATCAAGCATAGATTAGGGGGAGTTTATGGAGATTGAGAGGAGATATCAAGCCTTTGAGGCCCTCAGTTTTGGTCTAGTACCTAAATCAGTACTAAAGTTCAATCTATATGGTCTAAGAAAACTAGAAAAAAGTTTTCACCTAGATAACCTTGACTTCTTATATGATGTTTTAACTAATATCGAAGGTATAAATAAGAAGTATCTCAGGTTGTGCAGAACCTTTGCAGACTTTCTTCAGCTATCCATTTTAGAAGTCGATGATACATTAGACCATTTACCAAAAACTGACATGGAAACACTTGCAAGTGAATCTATGAAAGCTCTAAATCCCGTGATTTTCTTCAACTCGATGATGAGCGAGTTAGAGAGAAATCCTGAAAACCTTGATAGATTTGCTAAAGCAGTTAAATCTTATCTAAAATCGGTTGGGGATTTATTCAACACTCCTGTAGAGTATATCAAAAACAGAGATGGCTACCTAAAAGCCAATAGCAAACAAGAAGAATATGACAGGTTGGCGACAACCCAGATACTAAGAGGCTCCCATTTAAGAGTCTATTTTTATCCATGTGTATATATCATCGATCCTCAGCCTTTACGCAAGGAAATTGAAAGGTTAGCATATTTGGCAGAGCGTACCAGAGGTATTGGATTATTGAGAAAGGACATCTACGACAGAAAGGATGACTTAAAATACGGAAATTATAACGCAATAAACCTAATAGTATCTAAATATTCAGACTCTGCTAATTTGAATTCAATTGTTTGTAGGGACATAGCTTCTGTGGGGAGAATGCTTTTGGAAGACGTTATTAAGAATGCTAATGATGTTAGAAAAAAGTACAGAAGATCTGCAAAAAATCTGATTAAGAAAGCTGAAGAATCGATTGTGGATTTGGAAGAGAATCTCGAAAGATTTTAATTTTGACAAAGAGGCTTTTGCCTCTGCTTTTGTTTAAAAATCATATTCTCACCTATTCTCCATTCTCTATTCTCCATTCTCCTGTCGGATGGCTTTAGAGCATACGTATTGCTTTTTTAATTCGAGCGTGGCTTTGGAATAAAGTTAAAAATTGTGCGGGGGAGGGGATTCGAGTCTTTAAATACTAAACGAGTATATCTTATGTTTATACGAGGTGAAAGTAAATGACAAAAGAGGGCTACACCCATGTCATTGTCCCAACAGATCTCCATCAGGTCTTGAAAGATAGAGCTGGTGAATACAATACGAGCATTGCAAAATATTTAGCAAAGCTAGTCGAAAGAAAGCCGAACCAAAAGGATTCAGGGTCCTGTCTCGTAGGAGTTCGGGGGTTCGAATCCCCTCCCCCGCATGGATTTATCTACGATATCGGTCTAGCACCGACAACATCTTTAGCTATTGTACGATCCAGCACGATGAGTGCATCGTAAAGTCCGATAAGTCCTTCTACATTTACCGTTCCTGATGATAGTTCTGGGTCTTTGGACAGAGTTTTCCATAGATCTTTTAACAAATCGGTATTATCTTTTCCATTAGGTAGCTCTTGTATTAATCCCTTCGCAGTTGCCAGTGCAACCAGTTGCCTAGTTATACCTTCTGCTTCAGCGAATCGCTCACGGTCCCTTTGAATGACGTTCGAGACAAGATTACAAGTCTGCCGAATCACATAGGAGGTGGTTGTCTCTCGAATTTTGCGCCTAGTGGGTCGACCGTAAAATTTGACATCTGGGGGGATGTCGCCTCGTTCAGCGGAAATGAGCAGTCCTCGCAAAGTTGCAACATTTCCAGCCACCGGCATACGGTTGGTTTCGAGCATCTTCTCAAGCTTTGAGAGCCACTCCTTTACATTCTCGGCGAAGTTAGTATCTCCTCGCTCCTGTTGATCAATTAAACTGGAGATGCGCAGAAGCATGATGTCGATTTCTTCGATATTCACGATGCGCAGCATACTGGAACTACTCCATAACTAGACGGCTCTTCTTCTGCCCCTCCGATTCGATCGTCGTCCATTCAAAAGCCTCCTCGGAGATTTTTAGGTGAAATCGCGTTATGACTTCGCTTGGTCCTGCTTCACGAATCTCAGAAGTTGTAGTCAGCACTTGCAGACGCGTGGGAGGCGTACGTAGCTTGAGAAATTCAACCCGTAATTCTTCTTTGAGCTTCTCCTCCAACTTCGGCTGTAGTTTTGGATCTATCAGCCTTTTAGGCAGGCCTAAATCACTTAATGTCCGAAAAGCTGTATCAGATAGCTCATTGGCGATACGATCAGTATCAATTGAGACCTCTATCGGTTGGGTAAGGGCAACCATCTTTTCGTCAAGCGCAGCTTTGAGTTTTTTTTCGTGCTCAGGCCTCAAACGGATGCCATCTCTAATGAAGCGTTTTTTCAGAGACATGTCAAATGCTTCTCGCATTTTTTGGAGAGTCGGCACACCTCGGGGTGTTTCACCGACTTGTGGCTCTTCCAACTGTTTAATCACAACTGGAACATCCACTTCGACATCTGGTAAACGAAAATGAGGCACCGGCATATTTTGTAGAAGGGGGTGACTAGCATACAGCTCGGCTACTCTCACAGCTTCTATGTCCGCCTGCATCCTTGCGATTGTAATCTCAGACAAGAGATGCCCAATATAATCACCAAGGTGGGGCATATATGGCCCTCTCTAACTGTCTTGAGTTCCACATCGATTCGTCACTTCGTTATCTATCCCTAATGCTATGAGGATGCGGGCACAGATGTTATCGCGCCTTCTAGGATACTAAGCATTTTCTCCATTCCAGCAGGCATCTCGTCTTGAACGGCCTTTACGTGAATGGCTAAGGAGTAAGTCCGATCAACTGAATTGCCCTCCTGTGTCGTACGTTGATAAGCAGTCGACACCTTCAACTTAGCTGAACCCCACAACCATCCAGCCTTTGCCTCTAGCGATGAATCGACCTTAAGGTTTGTATCGGTTTTGCGGTATTCGACCGAGTTTATCTTCGCGTTGAAGTCTATTGTCGTCTCCTCGATGCGGATGAATGGAACCGGCAGTATAGTCAGTATTGGTACTCTAAGTTCCTGCGTTTCAAAGACGGCTGGTACAGCCTCTTTTGCCTCAACTGGTGGTGTCGCGGATGGGTCAGCTGGGATGGCGGGTTGATAGGGGGCCAACTCCTTCGGATATTTAAACGTGACGTAGATGGGCTTTTCCGTACTGGTATCGCCCCCAGCGTTCTGTTCAGCGCTTGGCTTCTTGAATCCAACCTCTTTAATGAAATTTACAGTTGACATCGCGGCTTGTGCCTGTGCATTGATAACCGCTACCAGGGGGCCACCTATCATCGATTCAAAATCTATACTTGATAGTTCTTGTCCAGGACTTGGCATGATTTTTCCCTTCCTTTGATTTTAACTGAATTAGGTGTATACCTAAACCCCATTATATAGTTAATTAATGATAATATTGCTTAATTTAAGCAATTTTTAATAAAAATATCTAAAACAACCAAATAGTGGTAAATGTTTTTAAACAGCTGAATATTACTCATCAGCGACAAGGAAAATCCAAAAGAAAGTATCAGACTTTTTTGGTGGTGGAGGTACAGTTATGCAAAACGCGATTTTACGAGGGATAAAATATCGGGCAGAAGCACATGATAAAACAACGCCCTAGCCTAACAGCGGATAAAACGGGAAATCAAAGATCTCTCCAAATTGCCTTTGTAAAGTTCTTTTATCCTCGATATGTTATGTGCAATCGAAAACTGGCCTATATGTCTTAAATAAAAAAATAGGCATAGAACATTTTATTAATAATGATTGACGGTGATGACATAAATTAGGAGATTACTATGGAAAAGTCACAAGTACACAATATAAAGAAAAAGATTTTCTTACTTTTTCTTCTAGTGCCTATATTTATAGGATTGCTGCTCTTTTTGCCGGCGGGCTCATTAAACTACTAGCAAGCTTGGTTATTTATTGGCACTTTATTTATACCCCTCCTTTTTGTGGGACTGTACTTCCTAAAACATGATCCAGAACTTCTCGAAAGAAGAATAAGGTTTAAAGAAAAAGAAGCTAAAGAAAAACCATAGTAAAAATCGCACGATTATTCTTTTTCATAGGCCTCCTAATCCTTGGATTTGATTACAAATAGAATGGTTGAATGTACCATTTTGGCTTGTTATTGCGTCAGATGTTGTTATTTTCTTGGCATATATACTTGTTTTTTCGTGTTTAAGGAAAACAGCTATGCTTCGCAGATAGTTGAAGTTGATAAAAAAACAAAAAGTCATTACAACAGGACCCTATGCTATTGTCAGGCATCCGATATATTCTGGAATTATGCCTATGTATCTATTTATTCCTCTTGCCCTCAGCTCATATATTGCATTAATCTTTTTTGTTCCTACAATCATTGTGATAATTTTTAGAACATTCGACGAAGAAGAAGTTTTATTAAGAGAGTTGGAAGGTTATAAGGAATATACAAAAAAGGTAAAATATCGATTAATACCCCGTATTTGGTAAACCATTTTTGATTTCAACGGAATTTACGGTAGGCTTTCAAGCTTTCTCATCGCTATCGCTCTTTGAACCACTTTGCACCTTCATTCCGCTATTGCTTAGCTCAGAAAATATGACAGCAAATATGAGGTTCTCCTCTCGGCTTGGAACTTCGCCCAATTTCCTATTTTTTTTGGAAAATTCAGGTATGCTCAGAAATTTATACGATTGGAAAGATAAGTCATAGGTCCTACACTGATTTAAACAATCTTTTCAGACATTTACCAGTAAATTCGACTCAAAATCCCTACATGATTTTAATTTCAAACGTCAAATTATTCCCATGTTAGAAAATAAATTACACTTGTTACATATATTACACTTATAATTGAGATATCATAACATAACCTAGAAAATTTGAATAAATACAAAATAAAGGAAAAAAAGAATAGAGCGTCTTTGGCAACTCTACTCTTTCTGTTTTTGTTTGTTTTTCTTTCTTTATGCTTATATCTGTATTCACTCCAACCTGATCGCAGGAATCCAGTCGTTGTAAGTGCGACCATTTGCATCGGTGAACTGTGTGCACGTAATCGTTCCGCCTGTCACTGCCTTGCTGGTCGCATGTATTATCTGTGGATAGGAGCCCGTCCTGATCGTGTAGTTGTACGTCTCGCCCGATCTAAGCACAAAGGATTCGTCAAAGGTTATGTTGTGATAATCTCCGCCGTAACCGTTCCAGGTTGCGGTTGTGCTCCATGTCGAATTCCATATTTTGACGGATTCTGCGTGTCCGCCGGTTCCAGCACAGGGATAGGTGTACATGGAGGAAACATTGACATAGGAAGACATGACGATCGTGCCGTTGTGCGTTCCTGCTGTACTGGGTGCTGTGCCCGTACCTGTGTCAAAAGCTTCGATAAAGTTTACCCAGGTCACATAGGCGTTATTTGAGGTCTCACTTGCACTGGTGGCAACGATGGTGTCCGTGCCATTGACTGAACTGGCGTAGCTCCATGTGGCCTGACCATCCGCATTCGTCGTGTTGGTGCCCGTAAGTCCAGCATTGGGTCCATCGGTTACGTTGAAGGTGATCGTCCTGCCAGATATCCCGCTCCCATTCTCAATCAGCGTAGCTGTCAGCGTGTGATTGATGTCGTCCACTAGGCGGGTGGCCGTTATGGGTGATAGGGTTAGGTTTGGTGCAATGAAACTCCCTGCCCTGATGAATACGTCAGAATCCAAAACATAATCCCCCGCGTCAGCGATGGCTAACTTGATATGGTTCTTCTCGCCTGCATTGACATTGGCTGTTACGCTCAGGACTATCGTCAAGCCGTCTAGTTCGGTATTGATCGAACCGCCGCCATCATCCAAGTCGTTATTGCGGTAGTAGTCGGGGTTGATGGCATTGATGCCGTAGGGATTGCCCCCGTTGACATTGTTGATGGAAACGGGAGTGCTCGTGCCTGGGATCAAAGCGTGGTTGACTCCGTTGATGAAGAATCCGAAGACATCGTTATAGGCACTATGTACCCACTCGTTGTATTCCTCTGAGCCGAATACGTATTCGAAGGTTATCACATCGGTATCCGGCACGAAGTCGAACTCCAGCACGGAAGCATCATAGGTGTAATATCCTGGAATCAGGGTGTCCAGGTCTGTATCTCCTGGCATGTAATTGTCCTGTGACGTGCCATCATCGGTGTTTGGACCTATCACGTTACTGATATTCCCGCTACTCAGTATGATGCCACTATAGAAGCCGATGATGTCGGTGCCATTGCTAAACGTTCCGGCAGAGATGTTAACACCTGAATAAGTAACGTTGGAGACTGTGACGCCTCCGCCCATCAAACTATTCGCGAGGTCAGTGGGTGTCAGCCCTGAACTTAGGGGAGTCGTCTCAAGACCGCCGGTCCCTTCTTCTGCAGAAACCGTCAAACTTACCGGCACAACAATTGTGCCCTCATCAGGATCGTTGCTGCTTATGATTATATTTGCACTGTAACTTCCTGCACTGAGACCTATCGTGTTTATGCTCACCGTTATGTTGTCATAACTGCCTGGTGCTACTGAGCCGGATGTTGGGGTTTCTGTGAGCCATGTGCCCCCCGGTGTAAACGCTTCGACAGTTGCCAGAGTACCCGTGCTATTGGCACCTCCCGCAACATAGATTATACCGTTAATGACTCCGGCTGCCGCAAGTGCGCGGGCTGTTGGCATTGAAGTTTCGGTTGTCCATGTGTCAGTGGATGGGTCGTAGACATACACCGTATTATAGTAGACGCCGGCACTGCTTCCCCCCATAGCGTAGAACTTACCGTTAATAACACCACCAGCTAACCCTGTCAATGATGTTGGCATAGGGGTCTTGGTAGTCCATGTGTCCGTGGCCGGGTCATAAACATCCAAGACGCCGCTATTACCGGTTCCACCTGCCACATAGAGCTTATTATTAATGACTCCGAAAGCCGGGTCGGCATGGTCATTGGGTGATGAAGCGAGTTGGCTCCAAGTATTGGTGGCCGGGTCATAAACATGCAGGAAGTTTCTGTAGCCACTGTAGCCATCACAGGCTGTGGTAACATAGAGCTTGTCGCCTATTACGCCGGTAGCTCCGTTGCCGCTAAGTGTGGGCATGGAGGCTTTAGTGCTCCATGAATTAGCCACAGGGTCATAAGCAAATAATTGGGACTGTGGAAGCCCACTGGCAGGCCAGTTCCATCCTCCTGCTACGTAAAGCTTGCCATTGATTGCGCCAGCACCATCTCCTGAATACCGACCTTCGGGCATGGATGCCAGAGTGCTCCAGGTATCCGTTGTTGGATTATATGCCTGAAGCGTAGAGGTCGCTCCAGTCGTTCCGTCATGACCGCCGGCAACATAGAGAACCCCGTTAATCACTCCTGCCGCGGCCCCAAACCGCGCCGCAGGCATTGGGGTCTTGGTAGTCCATGCTGAGCCGTCGACTGCTTCGCCTTGTGACGCCCAATAGAATATCCTCTCTATGATGACATCTGGATCATCTCCATATACCGTGCCTGTACCCCGCCAATTGCTCGTATGGACTGCAATCCTTCCACTTCCATATTCTGCCACAGCAAGTGAAAGAACATCCTCCACTGATGATTTTGCAAGAAGGTCGTAGTTAGCATCGAGTGTAGAAGTCGGTATCCTATCGTATACATCTGGCATATCACTATTGTTAAGACCTTGTGTTATGTAATGGGTTGAGTCAAGTATCGTCACGCCGTACCCAGGATACCAGGTATCTGTATAAGTTAGGTTATAGGGCAAAAAGCTTGGAGTGTATGGGGCATCAAATTCGCAGCACTGTCCTATTACGAGTCCTCCGCCATTGCTAAGATATGTCTTTATAGTGTCTCCGATGGACTCTATGTAATCTGACGAATACCCCCATTCTATTGGGAGGTAAACCACGTCATATCCTTCTAAATCAGATAATGTCAAATTGGCAATGGCAGAATCTTCTACGAGAACAGCATTTGCCCCAAGTGCGTTTATCCTTGTGACTTCATCACCATCGTATGAAGAAATACTAGCTCCAAGTACGAGTATGTCAAGGCCATCGATAAGCCCCGTATATTTAACAGTGTATGTTGACCTATAGATTGGTTTTGAACCAACTGATAGGTCTGCTTCTGCTGCTGTCAAACCATGAACTCTAACCATTAGCTCTTTTGCGAACGAACTCATTGTAGCATTGGCATCGCTTATGTTATAGGTGAGGGTTGCATTTCCATTGTTTCCGATCGTCAGCGTATAATTCTGTGCCGTATTCGTGGATAGCGTCACATTGAAGCTGGCAGGATCAACCCAAATATCTGGGTCTTCGCTGGGTGATTCAACCGTCAAACTTACCGGTACAACAGTTGTGTTCTCATCAGGATCGTTACTGCTTATGGTTATATTTGCACTGTAACTTCCTACACTAAGACCTGTCGTGTCTATGCTCACTGTTATGTTGTCATAACCGCCTGATGCTACTGAGCCGGATGTTGGGGTTTCTGTGAGCCATGTGCAGTTTGTTTCTGTAGTCCCTAAATCCAGAGCATTTGAAATTATCCTTGCTGCATCATCATTGTATGAATAGTAGTCGTAACCTATGAGAACCACGTGACCGCCCCCCAGATCCCGCACAGCAACCACTGGATACCCATAAGAATCCACGATTAGATTCTGGATTTCCGGATCTGTGATGCTATAGGCTGCAACCGCATCAGCTGCAGCGACCGTTGATCCAAGACCGTCCGTTATCGGATGGGTTGTATCAGCAACGGTGAACGTTCCAGTCCAATATCCATTAGCATAGGTCGCATTCATCAGACCTGCGTTGAGAAGGAATCCTTGGTACCCACTCCATTCGCAACAGACGATAACTGTTCCACCATCATTGACGAAATCTCCTAATACCGCCGAGAATGCTGAGCCCATTGAAGCCAAAGTCGTGCTATTGGCCATTTCGGGCTCAGGCACCAGGAAGACGTCCTTGCCTGTCAGCTCCGAACTAAGAACACTTGGGTTGGTTGTCGTGCTCTCGGTTACCGTATAATCGGTATAATACTGTGAAATAGCACTCAACGTATTCGCATATTCCCAATAATAGTCAGCATATGGGACCCATGCAAGAACCTGGGTTGTGCCAGATTGTTTCAGAACATCAGATGCTATGACCTCAGGAACTGTTGGTCCCCCTTCGTTATTATTGTTCTCAGTTTCAGATATTCTTAGTCTCGGAATTATTGCTATCGAACGTTTTGAAGTTTTATCCAGTGAGCTAACAGAGGCGGTAGCATTAGCATCGCTTATGTTATATGTGAGGGTTGCAGTTCCTCGGTTTTCGATCTGAAGTATGCTGCTCCACGTATCCCCTTGATTCAGGGTCACAGTGAAGCTGGTTGGGTCAACTGCTATGTCTGGGTCTGCACTAGTTAGCTCTACAAGTGGCAAATGATCCTTGTTTGTGCTACCTGAAATGTTATGGGGTGTATCTCCAAGCCCGTCTCCATCCGAATCCTCGCCAGTATAATCGCTCCAGTAGTTTCCTCCGAGGTAGGGTCCACCGATTATGTTTGTTCCTTCCGCTTTACTGACGTTCCAGGTATTGCTTCCATCGTCGTAGGCGTTGTTTGTGTTGTCGAGGTAGTTATTGTAGATGGTGTTGCTGCTGGAAGAAGACAGATAGATGCCATAGTCGTTGTTCGATGCAGTATTGTTCTCAAGCACGTTGTTATTGCTCAAAGACAGATAGATGCCATAGTCATTGTTCGATGCATTGTTGTTCTCGAGCACGTTGTTGTTGCTGTAGGAATACCACAGGATGATACCATCATAGTTGTTCGATGCGGTATTGTTCGTGAGTGTGTTGTAGCTTGAATAAGCCAAGGAGATGCCTTCGACATTATTCGAGGCGGTGTTATTCTCGAGAACGTTGCTGTCGCTCCAAAAATGCAAGGAGATGCCGTATTCGTTGTTCGAGGCGGTAACATTTTCTATCCTTGAATTGCTTGTGTATGCAAACAGCACCCCCTGAAGGTTATTTTTTAATGTTAAATCCTTCACCGTTATGTTCGTGGAGTTTACAACCCCCACAAAGCCAGCATCGCTTGGAATCACTCTATCCTGCTGGTCGACCCAGTAATAAATCGGCTTTCCATCTATGAGGTTGCTCGTGTTTATGTTATGGGTGTGTTCAGAGAGGCTGAAACCAAAAACACCGAAGTTGTACGTGTTTCCAGACATTGTATTGCTCGTAAGCGTGTTGCTACTGGAATAATCGAAGGAAATGCCACGGTAGCTGTTCGAGTTGGCGGTGTTACTCGTTAGCGTGTTGCTACTGGAATCAGAGATACGAACTCCATTGTAGTTGTCCGAGGCGTTGTTGTTTGATAGTGTGTTGTCGTTGGAAGAGTAGAGGCAGATTCCATCGTAGCTGTTCGAGTTGGCGGTGTTACTCGTTAGCGTGTTGCTGCTGGACTGATACAAGTAGATGCCATAATAATTATCCAACGCTTTATTATTTGTGATATTACAGTGGTCTGTGCCACTTCCGAGATATATCCCATTAGAAGAACTTGCTCCCTGAACAGTGAACCCGCTTATATTCACGTAATCTGCGGTTACCTCAAAAACATGATCATATGCATCAGATACCTCCACGATAGTATCCGCAGGATTTCCAGAGGTCGACCTGATTGTTAAAGACTTGTTAACATCCACATTTTCGGTATAAGTTCCAGCATCAACAGTTATTGTATGCCCCTCTATTGTATCAGGGTCATCTATTGCGGTCTGAATCGTCGAAAAGTTCTCGCCTGTGTTGAGGTTGTGGACTGGTAAAGTCGTCGATTCACCATATTCAATCTTATCGACCCATCCACAATCTGATCCTTCACTTATGGACTCGTCTTTAGAATATTCCCACTTCAGCGTATGTGTGCCCGAGCCTATTGAATATGTTTTTTGTGCCCAGTCTGTATCGCCTGATATATTGTTCTGTTCTACCCCATCTATGTAGAACCTCAGATAATCACAGTTGGCTTCTGAAGACACCTTCCAGTAAAACGAAAGATTATCTGGACCTGTAACCGTGGTCTGCATCCAGCTAGTCTGACCATAAGGGTAATCAGATATACCTCCACTTTCTGCAGCATCTCCGCCGTAATAATAGGTCCATGTCTGTCCGAACCATTCTGCAGTTCCACCCGTGACCCAGTCCAGGTCATAATTGTCAACAGCCGCTGGGATACTCATCTGCACCACTCTTAACGCTGTCGCTGCATTGACCAATCCCCAGCCGTACTCTTCATCCCAACCAGGCGTTCCTTTGTCCTCTGCCGAACTCTTCAATAGAGCACTGATGTTATCTGGGCCTGTTATGCCTTTAGCGATCACAAGTGCTGCCACTCCGGATACATGGGGCGTTGCCATGGACGTGCCCTGCTTGAACTCAAAAACGAACTCGCCTGGATAATCTCCAATAGTCTGCTGGAGAACACCATCGCCATAGCCATCTCCATTTTGATCCTCTGTCATGTCCCCGCCAGGAGCGACTAAATCCAGGTAACTGCCCGTATTCGAGTAATATGAGCGGGTTTCGTCATACCTGGTGGCACCAACCGCGATGACATAATCATCGTATGCAGCAGGATAACTCGGCGCATTTCCCTCTTCATATTCATTACCGGCAGCGGCAATGACGGTCACTCCATTATTGTAGGCATACTCAACAGCCTCTTCTATCGTTGAAGAAGGGGTTGATCCGCCCAGGCTCATGCTGATGACATCAGCACCGTTATCGACTGCATAATAGATACCATCTGCGACCCAGGCATTGGTTCCGCTACCCGTTGCATTAAGCACCTTTATTGGCATTATTGAGCAACCGAACGCAACTCCTGCAACGCCATATCCATTGTTGGTTGTTTGAGCGATGGTGCCAGCGACATGTGTACCATGTCCGTTATCATCATTTGGATCCGAATCACCATTGACAAAATCATAACCCGGTACGAAAGCGGTGCCAGCCAAATCCGGTGCCTGAGCCACTCCCGTATCTATCACAGCCACTACAACTCCTGAACCATTGGATATACTCCAGGCAGGTTCCATATGAATCCCGCCATACACATGATTGTCGAGATGCCACTGATAGGGATAATAGGTATCGTTGGGGATCATCAAAGCATGGACCCTATAGTTTGGCTCTGCATATTCTACTTCTGGCAGGCTCTCATATATTTTGACCATCTCATCTACTGTTTTATCCGAGGGGACTCTCAGTACCTGAGTACCCGAAAGCAGGGTGGACTTCGCGGAAGCCCCATATTCGAAATTAGCCCTGACCAATGCACCGTCTTCGATGTCAGATTTGAACTTGACTAGGATTTCACCGGGTGCATGCTCTGACATGGCGGGGGCATGATTAAGCTCTTTTATCTCAAATATTTCTAGTGGCTTCTCTGCTATTATTGGCTTCCTTACCATGCTCGTATCTGTAACTGTAGCTGCAAGGCTAACTCCATTTATAGATGTTAAAAGGAAAATACAAATTACGAATACCATTAATTTTGTTTTTATTTTTGTGCTATTCATTCGCTCACCTCCCTTTGCCCATACTTTACAAGTGAGCATTTTATCATCAGTGAAACTTATATAAAAACTTTCTACTTTTTTTTACGATTTAGCTTCTGTAGGGTTAACTAACTGAAGCTGCTGAAAGAAGTATCCTGAAAACTCAGACATGAGTCCTCATACGATCATGCCGGTAAAATTTTAGTTCTTTATTCTTTTGTATTTCCTTTTAATCCCTTAGTAATTCCTACACTAAATTATTTATGTATTACTTTCTTCTTCGTTCATCTTGGCGACATTTAGAAATCCACCATCATTCGTTCATTTATGATTCAGCAATAAACTTCAATGACACTTCAACAGTGGCTTTAGCTGTTCAAATGTCATATAGCCCGGGTAACGCTCTCTTTCTATTTCAAATGTGGGCACTCTCTGGAGATTGTATTTTACAAGATCAGCTTCTGTCCTTATTTCAACTTCGACCACAGTGATGCCCAAATCTTTTAGTTTTGGAATGGTCCCGTCCTCTTTAACCCTTTGGCAGTCAGAACGCCCATAATATTCAGAGTAATAATACGTCATTTCTGTGATCTCACAGGGATTTGGGTTATCTTTTACAACAAAGTAGCCGATGGCCCCACCCAGTATGAAGCAAACTACAGTTAATAGTGCGAATGCTATTGTCTGCTCTCTCCCCATATTTGCGCCTCTATGCTACCCTTTGAATGGTTTAGACGGATTCAAAGAGCATCCAATTCTTATTCTTGGATTTTTAATAAAAGGATTATTTCATTTCCTCAGCCACGGCATCATGGCTCTGAGCTTTTTGCCAACTTTCTCTATCTGATGCTCTGCATCTTTGGCCTTCAAGGCATTGAATACAGGTCGATTTGACTTGTTCTCTTTGATCCATTCCTCTGCGAACGTGCCATCCTGTATCTCTCTCAGGATTTGCAGCATGGCTTCTTTGGACTGGACGTTGATGACCCTTTTTCCCCTGGTAAGGCCCCCATATTCTGCCGTGTCAGAAACGGAATCCCACATATGACATAAGCCACCCTCATGAATCAAATCGACGATCAATTTCAGCTCGTGCAGCGACTCAAAGTATGCCACCTCTGGCTGATAGCCCGCATCAACCAAGGTCTCAAATGCTGCCTTTATCATCTCTGTTACGCCTCCGCACAAGTCTACTTGTTCACCGAAAAGATCGGTCTCGGTCTCTTCCTTAAACGTCGTCTCGATGACTCCTGCCCTAGTTGCACCTAGTGCCTTGGCATAGGCCAGGGCCAATTTCAAGGCATTACCTGTAGCATCCTGAAATACAGCAACCAAGGAAGGAACTCCTTTGCCTTCTTCAAACATCTTTCTTACCAAGGCCCCTGGGCCTTTAGGCGCAACCATAAACACATCCACTTTTTCAGGTGGCTTTATCTGTTTAAAATGGATATTAAAACCGTGCGAAAAACACAAGGCCTTACCTTTTTTCAAGGCAGGCTCGATAGACTCTTTATATACTTTGGACTGCACATGGTCCTGAGTAAGTATCTGTATAATATCTGCACTCTTTGCTGCCTCATCTGCTGGGACAGGGACAAATCCGTCGTTTTTGGCCTGTTGGAAATTAGGGGCCCCTTCTAGTTCTGAAATAACTACCTTGCAACCTGAATCTCGCAGACATAAAGACTGCCCTCTTCCTTGGATGCCATAGCCGATAATGGCAATGGTCTTATCCTTTAATAGACTTAAATCTCCATCTTTATCATAGTATATTCTCATGTTGTTTTCACTCCTGTACGCTCTTCAGACCTCTGGTCAATGCGACCTTTCCGGTTCGTGCCAATTCTTTGATCCCGAACTGCTTTAGCAAAGATTCCATGGCGTTGATCTTTGTCTCATCGCCGGTAACCTCAATAATCATTGTTTTCGGGGAGACGTCTACGATCCTCGCCCGGAATATGTCGGCGATTTGCATGATCTCGGAACGCATCTTGGGTTCGGCCACCACCTTGATCATCACAAGCTCTCTTTCCACGGATTCCTCTGCTTTTAGGTCAGATACCTTGATGGTATCTATGAGTTTATTTAATTGTTTTGTCACTTGTTCCAAGACCCTATCGTCACCCTCTACGACTATCGTCATTCGTGAGATCTCTGGATTTTCGGTCACTCCAACCGCCAAGCTATCTATGTTAAAGCCTCTTCTGGAGAAAAGGCCTGCAACTCTCGCTAAAACACCTGGTTTGTTCTCCACCAAGACTGACAGAGTGTGCTTCATTTTTTCATCCCTCATAGTCTATAATTTCGTTTATAGCGGCACCTGCCGGCACCATCGGAAGCACGTTCTCCTCGGGATCGATCTTGAAATCGATGACAGCGGGTTTATCAGAGGTTACTGCCTCCTCTATTGCTGATTTTACCTCGCTTGGTTTCCTCACCTCTATGCCGAGAGCGCCATATGCCTCAGCCAACTTTGTGAAATCTGGACTTGCACCTAGGTATGTGGCAGCATATCTTTTATCATAGAACAACTCCTGCCACTGGCGCACCATCCCCAAAAACCCGTTGTTTAGAATTGCCACCGTGACTGGAACATCGTTTAGTACTGCAGTCGCAAGCTCTTGGCAGGTCATCTGGAAGCTTCCGTCCCCGGCGATGTCGATGACGGTTTTGTCAGGGCATCCCACCTTGGCACCTATGGCGGCTGGAAAACCGTACCCCATCGTGCCCAGCCCGCCAGATGATATAAAACTTCGTGGTTTAGTGCACTTGAAATATTGTGCTGCCCACATCTGGCATTGCCCAACTTCTGTTGCGATAATGGCATCTGGACAAAGCTCATGGATCTGCTCGATGATAAATTGCGGCTTAAGCGTTTTACCACTACGATCATATCTCAGGGGGAACTCCGTTTTCCATTCCTCGATCTTCTTGAGCCATTCTATTCTGGGCTTTTCTCTCAACCCTTTGATCATCTCCTTAAGGACGCTTTTTGCATCCCCAACGATTGGTATGGTGACTGAAACGCTCTTGCTTATCTCAGCCGGATCGATGTCTATATGGATGACTTTTGCGTTCGGTGCAAAGGCATCTAGCTTGCCAGTCACTCTGTCATCGAACCTTGCCCCAACTGCTATGATCAAATCGGTTTCCGTCATTGCATAGTTCGCATATTTCGTGCCATGCATGCCAACCATTCCCAATGATAGGGGGTGGTTCTCCGGGAACGCTCCTTTGCCCAGCAAGGTAGTCATAACTGGGGTAAGAGTCAGCTCTGCTAATGCTCGTAACTCTTCGGAGGCATTAGAAATTATAACACCACCACCGGCATAGACGATTGGGCGCTCTGCATCCGTTATTGCTTTGATGGCTCGTTTAATCTGCAGGGGATGTCCCTCAATCGTTGGCTTATACCCCCTTAAATCGAAGGTCTTGGGATATTCAAACTCAATCTCCGTAATCTGGACATCTTTAGGTATGTCCACAAGCACAGGGCCAGGTCGCCCTGTGGAGGCGATGCAGAATGCCTCTCTTATGGTCTTAGGCAGATGATTGGCGTTTTTTATGAGGTAATTTATCTTCGTAATGGGAAGCGTGATGCCCGTAATATCCGCCTCTTGAAAAGCATCATTACCTATCATGCTGGTGGGCACCTGACCCGTGAACGCCACCATCGGTACCGAGTCCATGTAGGCATTAGCGATGCCGGTAACAAGATTCGTCGCACCGGGTCCGGAGGTCGCCATGCACACTCCTGTTCGCCCGGTTGCCCTTGCATATCCATCCGCCATATGGGCAGCACATTGCTCATGTCTTACGAGAATGTGTCTTATGCTCGAGTCATACAACTCATCGTGTATTGGCAGGAGTGAACCCCCGGGAATTCCAAAAATGACTTCTACGTTTTCTTTACGCAGGCATTCAACAAATGCTTCCGCCCCTGAAATTTTGCTCACCATTTTCATCACATCAGTCGGTTGATTCCCTCTAACATGGCCTCTACGGATGCCATTATGATATCTTCTCTTGCACCTCTGGCTGTAACGGTCTTTCCGTCCCTGCTCAGCTTGACCCATACCTCCACCAAGGCATCTGTGCCGCCCGTAATGGCCTCTACGCGATATTCATCCAACTCAATATCTGCTATGTCCTCTATGGCCCTTCGTAATGCATGAAGGGCAGCGTCTACTGGTCCGACACCGATACCAGATTCGATTATATCCTGGTCGCCTACTTTTAGCTTAACTGAGGCAGTTGGAGTGACTTTGTTTCCAGACACGACGGTCAGTTCGTCCAATTTCACCTTTGCCTCTCGATATACGCCCAATACAGCTTCTGCTATGGCCTGTAGGTCTGCATCTGTCGTTTTCTTCCCCTTATCGCCCAAATCCTTTATCCTGCGAACGATCTCATCTAACTGCTCCTCGCTGGCTTTCAATCCAAATTCCTTTAGGGCTAGATTGACAGAGCTTTTTCCTGCATGTTTACCAAGCACGATCTTTCTGGTTCTGCCAACTATTTCCGGAGACATCGGCTCATATGTATTAGGGGAGGCTAGTACTCCATGGGTATGGATGCCCGACTCGTGGGTGAAGGCATAATCCCCTATGATCGCTTTGTTAGGGGCAACCAGTATGCCGGTCAGCCTACTCACTAGGCGAGATGCCGTATACAGATTTGTGGTATCTATGCCCGTATCATAGTTATACAATGCCTCCAGCGTCATCACAACCTCTTCTAAGGCAGCATTGCCTGCCCTTTCACCTAATCCATTGGCGGTAACATGCACTTGTTTCGCCCCCACTCTAAGTGCAGCGATTGAGTTGGCAGTCGCCAATCCAAAATCATTATGACAATGCACGCTTATCGGTGCATTTAGTTTGACAAGCCTCCTAAATATATCTTCCGTCCGCTCAGGTAGCAACACCCCTACTGTATCGCAGAAGCATAGGCGGTCTGCACCCGCTTTTATTCCTTCCTCATACACAGAAATCAGATAATCAATATCTGCCCGGGATGCATCCTCTCCGCTCAACTCAACGATCAAGCCATGGTCTTTTGCGTACTCCGTAACGCTGACTGCCATCTGTTTTACAGTTTCGCGATCCTTCTTTAGTTTTCTCTCGATGTGAAGGTCTGAGACCGGTACCACCAAGTGGACCGAATCCACATCACAACCTAATGCTATGTCTATATCCTTCTTAAGCACCCTGGCAAAACTGCATATCTCTGCATTTAAGCCTTCATTGGCGATCGTTTTGATAGATGCTCGCTCGCCCTCAGAGGTGATCGCAGAGCCCGCCTCTATCACGTGCACTCCTATGGAATCAAGCTTACGAGCGATCCGCAACTTTTCTTCTGCGGTCAGTGAAACGCCGGGTGTTTGCTCACCATCTCTAAGCGTCGTATCGAAGAATTTTATATCCTTAAACGGGGTCTCTCCTGTCATTTGCACAGCTCCTTATTTCACTTTAGCGCAATATCAATCTTTGGGTATCAAGCGAATAGCGGGACCAAGACCAACACTACCTGTACCTCACTTTGATTAATTAAAATATCTATCAACAGTCGAGTAATATCTCTAAAGCGATCTCTAAGTAGGGGCAATTAAGTTTCGATTAGATAACCAATAAGAAAAGCGGCGCAAAAATAGTGGCAATTTTGCCTATCAACTTGATTCGCTTAGTGGGTTCCAATCTACAATACCTATGGTATTTTGATTGTTCTTTAAAATTATATAGCCAATACGTTGAAGGGCTTCTAACGAATCGTCCACTGTACCTGAATTAAAACCATATTTTTTCTCAACTCGATTTTGCACCTCTACTCTTGGAACGTCTTTTTTATCCAAACTATCTGACGCATTAATTATTTCTAGAAAAATTTTGTGATCAGTAGGAGTATACTTGCCTAAATCAGAAATACTTCTAATGGCAGGTCGTCCAAACAAGTTTAAATCCCAACCTTTTCTTAAAAGAGTTTGTGCTTCTTCTTCGACTTTAATATACCAGTCTTTCCATTCATTTAGGGCTTTGTTAAATGTTTCATCATCCACTTTATCACTGAGTTCCAGTCTGGTCAAACTCAAGGCAACCCGTTGTGCTAGAGTGTAATCTATCTCTAAAATCTCGCAGGGTTTGTTCGCCACTAACTCTCGAACGTCCCGTATAACCTCAACGACCTTGTTAGTGCAACTCTCTGGTATATATGGTCGGCACATGAGTGCCGAGAGCTGATATTGTAGCACATCTATGTTGCTGGTATATTTCATTTTTTTGTAATCTGCATCTTTCAAAAAGAGTGGGAGATGGATTGGTTTATTTGGCTCTTGTCCCAATAACGTATAATTACACTCTATAACTTTTTCACCAATATCAGCAGACAATCTAGTATCATCTTTGCTTTCGATTAATGCAAAATAGTAAGGACTTCGGGTAGAGAGAAAGTCTGGTGGCAGGTATGTTTTCATGGTATTTTTAAGGCACCTTAGACGATTTTTTGGTCCAAAGAAATCAAATATTTTGGAATTAATGCCTCCCAAAAAATACGAGTCCGTTGGTGGAGAAGATACAAGTTGCATTCCAATTATTCGGTCAAGGTAATCTTCCTTGCCATTTATCCATTGCTCGGAAACATAATGCAAAAAATCGTCTTTATCAATATGTGGTTTTGGCATGTCATTTACGGCTAGAGACCAATCTTTCCAGTTATCAACCGTATGTATGTAAACATAATCGCCTTGGAGTGATTTCTTTTGAAAATTTATGGCTTTTTCGGTCTTTCCGACATCCACTTCCACTTTTCTGTTTTCCTCTGGCCTTTCTGTGATTGAAGGATCTAGATAGTAATAAATATCTCTTTCCTCTGGGTAGAAAGGACTTCGATCTAGCTTGAAATACGGGGTACCCCTTTTCCAACGTACCCAACCTAAATGATGACCACTCGTTTCAAAAATTAGTTTACGCTCAAATGGAGCAAATAGTGCACCAATTTCTCTCTTTTCGAGTTTTATTTTCATTGGAGTTACACATTAAGTAATATTATTGAAATAACAATAAACTTTGTGCAATATTGTATGTAAGCGTATCTAGGGTTTAAAAACCCTCGACTGCCCAGAAAAAAGACCTTCCCATATGTGATTATAATCCATTTCTTTAGGTGATCCGTTAACTACCTCTCTAGAAAGAGAATCACCTATAACTTTTGGGGGTTATCTCAAGAGGTTAGGGGGGTACAGAGTTCTGATCCAATTTCCATTAGCGATTGGTTTATTACTTAGTTACTTAATAAAATAACTTAGAACTGGGGGTCCTAAAAAATGGAAGACTTGAAAATGTTTTGTTATCAATGCTCTCAAACTGCAAGAGGTACTGGCTGTACCATTAAAGGCGTATGCGGAAAAGAAGCCACAGTTGCTCGGCTACAGGATAATCTGCTGCTCACAGCTAAGGGTATGTCAGCCTATCTTTATCATGCGAGAGAACTTGGATTTACTGATCAAGAAATAGATGCATTTTTAGAGAGGGTATTTTACTCCACCTTCACCAACGTCAACTTTGATGCTGCAAACTTTGTCCAACTGGCTGTTGAAGCAGGAAAAATGAACCTAAAAACGATGAGACTTTTGAAGGAAGCCCATATTAAAGCCTATGGGGAACCCGAGCCGACTGAAGTGCAGACAGGAACGAGAAAAGGTCGGGGAATTATCGTTACTGGCCATGGATTGAAAGCACTCGAGGCTTTACTCAAGCAAACCGAAGGAACAGGCATAAATGTCTACACTCACTCGGAGTTGCTTCCTGCCCATGGCTATCCGGGGTTGAAAAAGTATGACCACCTGGCAGGGAATTTGGGAGGGGCATGGTTCGACCAGAAGCAATTATTTTCAAAATATCCTACAGCAATCCTTGGAACATCCAATTGTGTCCTGATCCCCAAGGAAGATTACAAAGACCGAATGTTCACGACCGGACCGACCCGGCTACCGGGTGTAAAACACATTGAGGGATACGATTACACTCCCGTGATAGAAAAAGCCGAATCGCTGCCTGAGCTTGATGAGAAACCCGGAGACGTTGTATTGACTACTGGCTTCTCCAAGTCCGTGGTTCTGTCCTTGAAGGACAAGATAAAAAAACTGGTGGAGGCCGGCAAGATCCGCCATTTCTTCCTCGTAGGGGGTTGTGACTCACCTCACAGTAAGGCACAGTACTATCGGGATTTTGTTCAGCGGCTGCCGCGGGATACCGTCGTCCTAACGCTGGCCTGCGGTAAGTTCAGAATCAACGATTTACAGCTTGGAGACATAGATGGAATCCCCAGACTGATTGACTTGGGTCAATGTAACGATGCGATAGTTGCCATCGATATAGCCTCTGCTCTTGCTGAGATCTTTGGCGTAGGGATAAACGAGCTTCCGCTGACATTGGTCTTGAGTTGGATGGAGCAAAAGGCGGTTGCCATTCTCTGGACACTTCTTTCATTGGGCATAAAGGGCATATACATCGGTCCCATACTTCCTGCCTGGGTGAATGACGACATTCTGAAAGTACTCCAAGATAACTATGACCTAAGGCTGATAGGCAATCCAGCGGACGATTTGAAGGAAATGCTGAGTTGATCATCATGAAACCCAGGGAGCTGAAACCAGACATTTACTCGATTGGGGCTGTTGATTGGGATAGAAGATTGTTTGATGAGCTCATACCGCTTCCTGATGGAACCAGCTACAACTCCTATTTAGTGAAAGGTAGCGAAAAAACGGCTTTGATAGACACCGTGGATCCAACCATGGGGGATGTTTTGATAAAGAATCTTAACCAGCTTGACATTAAAGATATAGACTATATAATTGTAAATCACGCCGAGCAGGACCATTCCGGATACTTGCCACAGATAATCGATGCCTATCCCGATGCCAAGGTTGTCACCAACCCAAAGTGTAAAGCCCTGCTTAGGGATTTGCTTGCAATACCTGAGAATAAGTTCATAACGGTGGACGATGGAGGCATCCTATCGTTGGGGGACAAAACGCTGGAGTTCATCTATGCACCCTGGGTACACTGGCCTGAGACCATGTTGACCTACCTAAGGGAAGACAGAATCCTGTTTCCCTGCGACCTGTTCGGCTCTCATCTGGCGACATCTGATTTGTATGTAACTGATGAAGCAACGGTCTATGAATCAGCCAAGAGATATTATGCGGAAATCATGATGCCCTTCAGGACGACCCTCCAGAAGAATTTGGAGAAAATAAAGGACTTGGAAATAGACCTTATTGCACCCAGTCACGGTCCCATATATGCAAATCCGAAGTTTATCCTCGAGGCATACAGACATTGGGTTCTGGATCTGCCAGATAATACGGTGGTAGTGCCCTATGTATCCATGCACGGTAGCACAAAGGAGATGGTGGATTATTTCGTAGGGGCTCTGACTGAAAGAGGGATAACTGTGAAACAGTTTAAACTGTCAAATACTGACATCGGAAAGTTGGCAATGACGCTGGTAGATGCCGCCACTGTTGTCATGGGGGTCCCCACCACATTGGCCGGTGCACATCCACTTGCTTTTTATGCTGCCTACCTCGTAAAGGTCCTCAGACCAAAATTAAAATTTGTTTCTATCATTGGCTCCTATAGTTGGGGTGGTAAGGCAGTAGAACAACTTGCAGAGATTATTTCCAGCTTGGATGTTGAGATACTGGACCCAGTCTACTGTAAGGGCTTTCCAAGGACGAAAGATTTTGAGTCTCTGGATAAGTTGGCTGATACCATCTACAAAAAGCACCAAGAGATGAGTCTGTGAGTACTAAAGTTTGTATGATCTAGAAAAGGCATACCTAGGTGTGCAACAGTAATAAAAGGAGGTTGAGAAGATGGACAAATATATATGTACAGTTTGTGAGTATGTGTATGATCCGAAAGTTGGCGATCCCGATTCTGGGATTAAGCCTGGAACGCCCTTTGAGGAGCTGCCAGATGATTGGGTTTGCCCTCTTTGTGGGGTATCCAAAGACCAGTTCGAAAAGTTAGTGGAATGAAGAATTTTCAAAAAAAATCTTTGAATGGGGTAGAAAACATGATGGAAAAGAAAGTGCAATCTGTTTTAAATAAGATGAGGCCCTCGCTACAAGCGGACGGTGGCGATGTGGAATTGGTAGAGATCACATCCGATGGAGTGGTAAAGGTAAAGCTAAAAGGTGCATGTAGCGGATGTGCGCTGAGTCAGATGACACTAAAAATGGGCATAGAGAGGGCAATAAAGCAAGAAGTACCAGAGGTAAAAGAAGTTATCTCTGTATAAAGTACAGTAGGTAGTTGGTACAACATTTCACTTAAGAACCAATAGTGGATGTATGCGTTACAATTATGTTAAATAGGATTACATAGATGCTATTGGGTTTATGCGGGATGGGGAATTTTCTATATGAGGGTGGGCTCCAGAGCTGTCAGACAGTTTACAGCTGTCAAACAGTTTACCCACCTGTGCTATACAATGAAAAAAATACAAGGAGGTGAAAAATGGCAAAGATTAAGGTGTACTCAACACCCACGTGCCCCTACTGTCGGCTGGCAAAAAATTTTCTAAAAGAAAGAGGTGTTGACTTTGAAGACGTAGACGTTTCAGTGGATCGCAAAGCTGCAGAAGAGATGATACAAAAATCTGGACAAATGGGAGTCCCTCAAATTGAAATCAACGAAAAAATCATCGTGGGTTTTGATAAAGGAGCGATAGAAAAGGAGCTAAGTAAGTAATGTATGACCTGATAATCGTCGGAGCGGGTCCTGCAGGCATAACCGCTGCAGTGTATGCTGCAAGAAAAAAGATGAAGACCCTCGTGATAACGAAAAATATCGGTGGATATGCCTCACTTTCCAGCTCAGTCGAAAACTACATTGGCTATCAGTTTATCTCAGGTCTCGAGCTGGTAAAAAAGTTCAAAGAACACCTGAAAAGTTTTGATGTTGAAATAAAAGAGGATACCGAGGTACTGTGCGTCAGAAAAATAAACAATCATTTCAGGGTGGAGACGGATAAAGGAGAATATGAGTGTTTAACTGCGATAGTTGCTACAGGAAGACAGCCAAGATTACTTGGTGTGCCAGGCGAAGTAGAATTTAGGAACCGAGGAGTTACTTATTGCGCAACATGTGATGCACCTCTATTTGCGGGAAAAGACGTTGCAGTGATTGGTGGTGGTAATTCTGCCACGGATGCGACTATTCAGCTAACGTCCATTGCAAACAAAATTTATCTGATTAATATCGATGAGGATCTGGCAGGGGATGGGATAATGGTGGAAAAGATAAAAAAATCAGATAAAGTTGAAATCCTTAACAACGCCAAAACAAAAGAGATTTTGGGCGATAAATTTGTCAATAAAATCAAAGTACTGGTTAACAAATCGGTGGAAAGAATCTTAGATGTGCAGGGCGTTTTCATCGAGATCGGCTCAATGCCCGTCAAAGGGCCCGGGTGTGGTGTCAATACCAACGAAAAGGACGAGATCCTTGTGAACCAGCGGTGTGAAACTGATATTCCTGGATTATTTGCCGCAGGGGATGTTACTGATGTTCCTGAAAAACAGATAATTGTTGCCGCTGGGCAAGGAGCTATTGCAAGTCTTTCAGCTTTTAAGTACCTCTCAAAAAACATTTTTGATGCGTAGAGGCCTGAGAGTAAAATTAGGGCTATGTTAGGATGTGGATGGACGAGTATGTTGGTGGCCATAACCATGGAAAGGAAAAATAGATGAGGAGTATTCGATGACGTATTCCGATCTTGTGCCAGATAAAGAGCTGGATTGTGTCGGTTTCTACTGCCCTATGCCCATCTCCATGACAAAGGAGGCAATAGAAAACATTGACATAGGGCAGGTGCTGAGGGTGGATGCTGATGATCCTGCAGCTGAAGAGGATATCAAGCGTTGGGCCAAGAGGACCGGACACGATATTCTGAAATTTGAAAAAGAGGGGACAATATTGACATTCTATATAAAAAGGATGAAATGACTTAATTAGGTTAGACATCCCATTCAATGGGAAGGTAGGTGGTTTAAAATGGGAGACTCCATTTTGTATGTGCAAACAAGTGATACCCCGGAAAGGCAGTATGCTCCTTTGGTTTTGGCGCAAACTGCGAAGATGATGGATATTGAAGCAAAAGTGTACTATCTTGGACAAGGCCTTCGTATACTCCGCCTTGGAGCTGCTGAAAAGATTAAACTTGGTAGTTTTCCCAGTGTAGCTGAGATGCTTAAAAAAACCATGGACATGGGGATAGAAATCTATGTTTGTGAGGCATCCAAACAGATGCTTGGCTGGGAAAAGGTTGAATTAATGCAGGGGGTAAAAATCGTCGGCGCAGGCACACTAAATGATTTAGCACTAGATGCTGGTGCAACAATGTGGTTTTAAGATATAAAAAAGAGGAGGGACTTTGAGAAATATTGCAGTAATAATTGACGATATGTTTGAAGACTCTGAGTATACGGAACCTGCATCTGCTTTTACAACGGCAGGCCATAAACTTGCCCATGTTGGTTTGAAAGAAGGGAAAACAGTAAAGGGAAAAAAGAGGGAACAGAGGTTACTATAGATGTAGCTATAAAAGATGTATCTGTTGACAATTTTGATGCATTGTTGATACCTGGTGGTTATTCCCCTGATAAGCTTAGATCTCATGATGAAGCAGTAAGGTTTGTAAAAGATTTTATGTCCAGTGGTAAACCTGTGTTTTCAATTTGTCATGGTCCACAATTGTTGATTACTGCAGATGTTCTTAAGGGTCGTAAGGTAACTGGTTGGAAGTCTATTATTCAGGATATAAAAAATGCAGGTGCAATTTTTATAGACGAGGAAGTTGTGGAAGATGATAATCTAGTTAGTAGTCGCAGTCCTGGTGATCTTCCAGCGTTTATTTATGCAAGTTTAGAGAAATTAAAATAAAAAATTCGGAGGTGGGAAATTTATGGAAACGAAAATGGAAGAAAAAATAGGTGATTTAATACAAGAGGCCGATTGGAAGAAAGAAAAGCATGTTCCAGTTATTGAATGTCCGGATGAAATGGACAAGGATGAAATGTTTGAGGTAAGGGTAGGTCTTGGAAAGGAAATTGCCCATCCTAATACCACTGAGCATCATATAAGATGGATTGATTTATATTTCCATCCGGATGGTGAAAAGTTCCCGTATCAAATTGGTCACTATGAATTCAATGCCCATGGTGAGTCTGTTGAAGGTCCGAATAAGAGCACTATTTATACCCATCACGCTGTAACAACGAGTTTTAAAACCAGTAAACCTGGAACAATACTTGCACTTGCTTTATGCAATATCCATGGTCTCTGGCAGTCATCTAAATCTATTGATGTGAAATAATTTTTTTATATATCATGCATATATGTTTAGCCATCTCAAACTACAAAGATTTGCCAGTTGAAGTGTTATGAAAAAAGACGTTTTCACCTATATTATTGGCGGAAAAGCTGGTCAGGGTACAAAAAAAGCAGGTATTGCGGCAGCTAACTTTTTCACTGATTTGAAACGGGAAGTTTTTCAGATGAATGATTACCCCAGTCTAATTCGTGGTGGTCATAATTTTTCAGCGGTTAGCACTTCTACATCGAAAATTTATAGCCATTATATGAAAGCAGATCTTGTTGTAGCTCTTGATCAACGAAGCTACGATATTCACAAGGGTCATGTCTCTAAAAATGGATTAATGGTTTACAACTCCGATAAATCAAAAGGAGTGGACGTTGGTATTCCTATAAGTTCTGAAGCTAAGAAATATGAGAATTCAGATCTCATTGAGGGTGTTTCTGGTATATCTGTCCTCATTGCAATGGTTGGATTTGACAAGAAGAAATTAGATGAGATCATTAAAAAAGAGTATGGACGTAATGTTGAGGATAACCTCAAGTTTGCTCATGCTATTTTTGATATCGCTACTGAAAAAATAAAAAACAAGGTTGCCTTGAATCAAGGTGATAAAAAATTTGTATTATTGTCAGGTAGTGAAGCTATAGGTTTGGGTGCTGCGGCTGCTGGTCTTGATATCTATTTTGCTTATCCGATGACGCCTTCTACGCCCGTACTTCATTTTTTTGCAGGTAATGGTAAAAAACTTGGTGTTGTATCCGTTCAGCCTGAAAATGAGATAGCAGTTGCTAATATGGCTATTGGTGCAAGTTTTACTGGCGCTCGTAGCATGGTTGGTACCAGTGGCGGCGGTTTTTGCTTGATGCAGGAGGCTTTCTCTCTTGCAGGAATGGTAGAAGCACCGGTGCTGTTCTATGTCGGTCAGCGTCCAGGACCAAGCACAGGTGTGCCAACATATACTGAACAAGGCGAGTTATTGTTCTCTCTTAATCCTGGCCAAGGTGAGTTTCCCCGTATTGTGGCATCTCCTGGTAACATAGAGGAGGCATTCTATTTAACTGCTGAGCTGTTGAATCTGGTATGGCGCTTTCAAACACCAGCAATTTTGTTGTCTGAGAAGCATTTAGGTGAAAGTAGCATGAGTGTTACCCTTCATCCTCACAAAGCTAAGTGGGCTGAACCAGTTCTTCATAAAGGTGGTCAATACAAACGTTATCGTTATACAAAGGATGGTATCTCTCCGTTGTTGTTTCCACCGAGTGATATGTTGATTAAGTGGAATAGTTACGAGCATGATGAACTAGGTTTGACCACAGAAGAAGCTGATTTAGTTGCTAAGATGCATGATAAAAGACTAAGGAAACAGAAAAGCTTGGTTAATCATTTAAAAAAAATGCACACTGTTAATATATTTGGCGAGGCAGAGCCTTTGATTTTCACCTTTGGCTCTACCACGATGAGTGTTTTGGAAGCTTTGGGTTATGGTGATTTAAATATGACAGTAGTTCAGCCCATTTATCTTAAACCATTCCCTGTATGGGAATTAGAGATATTTAAAGGAAAGTCAGCTATTGTTGTGGAGCAGAATAGCACTGGTCAACTTGCATCTTTATTACGGGAAAAAGCTGGTATTGTAGCCGGTGCTTCTATTCTGAAATATGATGGACGTCCGTTTAATCCGATTGATTTAGCAAATAGGATAAAGAAGGTGGTAAAGGTTGAGTGCTGATCTTTCTACTGATGCTGAGATTACCTGGTGTCCTGGTTGTGGGAATTTTGGGATTTTCAATGCATTTAAGAAAGTAGTTAAGAAACTTGAGGACAAAGGAGTAGATCGCAATAAATTGATTATTTCTAGCGGTATTGGCTGCCATGGTAAGATTGTTGATTATATTGGATTAAGTGGTTTGTATTCTATTCATGGTAGGAGTATGGCCACAGTTCAAGGTATAAAACTAGGTAATCCCGATCTTAAGGTGCTAGCTTTTGCCGGGGATGGTGATGCCTATAGTGAGGGTATTGCCCATATGATTTTTGCAGCGAAACGCAATGCAGATATCACAGTGATAGTACATAATAACGGCACATATGCTTTGACTACTGGTCAATTTTCACCGACCAGTAGGAAGGGTTTTAAAGGTCCATCATTACCTGAGGGGAATATTGAAGAGCCGTTAAATCCACTGAGTTTATTGTTGGAGGCTGGCGCTAGTTTTGTCGCCCGGGGGTATGCCGGTAAGATTGATCATCTTTCTGATCTCATTGTTGAGGCAGTATTGCACGAGGGTTTTTCTGTTATTGATGTATTGCAACCAAGTGTTGTATTCAATAATACGTATAAGTTATATAATGAAATAACTGAGATAATTCCTAAGCCCGCGAAGAGTTTTGAGGAAGCAGTCAAGCTTGCAAAAGAAATGAGAGATCGTATGGCTATAGGTGTTTTTTATAAGGTTAATAAACCCGTTTTTCACCAGGAGTTGATGGGCAATTGGAATCCGATTAGAGATAAGCTTGGAAGAAAAGAGAGATTGAAAAAAGTTGAAGAGTTTTTTCAACAATAAAAATAGGGAGGCATAAAGATATGAAAATCAGTATAGACCAAGAAGAATGTATAGAATGTGGAGCATGCGAAGATGCATGTTCAGAGGTATTTGTTTTGGAAAGTGGTGAAAAAGCAAGTATTGTAAAAAAATATCAGACTAGAGGTCCTGCTGAAGGAGAAGTCGGTGATGATTTAAGCAGTTGTGTGCAGGAAGCTGCTGATGGTTGTCCTGCTGATGCGATAAACGTAACATAGGTATAGGTAGAGGGAACAAAAAGTAGTGCAGGAGCCTTGAATGATCTGGCACCGGATGCCGGTGCAGCAATGTGGTTTTGGGGGCAGTCAATGGGAAAGATATATTTGGACCACGCATCATCGATGCCTGTTGATCCAAGGGTATTGGATTTTGTTACGTCTAATCTTAAAAGTGGCTTTGGAAATCCCTCATCCCTTCATTCAATGGGATTAGAGGCGAAAAGAGTTATCGAAGATGCCAGAGAAAAAGTTGCAAGACTCATAAATGCAGAGAATGAGGACTGTATCATCTTTACAAGTGGGGCGACAGAATCCAACAACCTGGCTATTAAGGGAACGGCGCTTAGGAACATGGGCAAAGGTAAAAAGGTTGCTGCAAGCGCCATAGAGCACATATCAGTCCTTAACTCCATGAAAGAACTTCTGAAAAGTGGCTTTGAGCTGGGCATCATACCTGTTGACTCAACTGGAGTGGTTGATATTGAGATACTCAATGATGTTTTGACCGAGGATACTCCGTTAACTTCGATAATGTATGCAAATAACGAAATAGGAACCATAGAGCCTATCAGGGAGCTAAGTGGGATAGTACATGAAAAGGGTTTATATCTGCATGTGGATGCAACCGCTGCTGCAGGTCGTATACCAATAGATGTACAAAAGGATGGGATAGATCTTTTGACACTATCCTCTAACGATATGTACGGACCTCAGGGTGCAGGTGCATTGTATATAAAGCCAGGTGTAAAGCTTCAACCAATTCTTCTTGGCGGTGGGCAGGAGAGGGGTCTTAGGTCTGGGACAGAGAACCTATTCGCAATTCTGGGAATGGGGGAAGCGGCAAAAATAATGAAGAGTGAAATGAAACAGGAAAGTGAGAGACTCAAGGAAATCAGGGATAAACTTATCGAGGAGATACTAAAGGTCGAGGAAGCGTATCTTACTGGTCATCCCAGCCAGAGACTCCCTCACCATGCCAGTTTCAGGTTCAGTCGTATAGAGGGCGAAAGCATACTATTGAATATGGATATGAAATACAACATACAGGTATCAACTGGGTCAGCGTGCAGCTCCAAAACGCTGGAGCCATCACACGTCCTATTGGCGATTGGTTTGAAACACGAAGAGGCCCACGGATCAATGGTCTTAACCCTTGGACGATCAAATAATATCGGAGAAATACCTCTGGTTACAAGAGCTGTAAAGGAGACGGTTGAAAGGTTGAGAGGAATTTCACCTCTATAAAGTAAAGAACCTCTATAAAGTAAAGAACCCCTATAAAGTAAAGAACCCCTATAAAGTAAAGAACCCCTATAAAATAAAGAGGATCGTGGGAGGTAGTTTGTATGGCACAGATAGGTTATAGTGAAAAAGTACTGGATCATTTCACAAATCCGAGGAATGTGGGCATTATAGAAGCCCCAGATGGCTATGGGAAGGTAGGAAACCCCGTCTGCGGAGACCTTATGGAGATTTTTATTAAAGTGAAAGATGACATCATTACAGATATTAAGTTCAGAACATTCGGATGCGGCTCTGCCATTGCAACAAGCAGCATGGTTACTGAAATGGCTAAGGGTATACATGTAGATGAAGCCCTGAAAATAACCCGCAATGACGTGGCCGATGAGCTTGAGGGTTTGCCGCCCAAGAAGATGCATTGTTCCAACTTGGCATCCGATGCACTTCACGAAGCTATTAAGGATTATAAGGGAAAAACGGAAGATCAGGGTAAAAATAAATGAGTAAATAAATGGGACAAATGCCTTAAAGAATAATTGTTGTCATGAATGCCATACTACAGATAATGTTTTATTTTATGAAATAGTAGGAATTAAAGAGAGGTGATATGATAATATGAATATGGAGAGGGAGCAGGAGTCAGAAAGTGTTAGACTACCCAGATTGGGTGAAAAAGCGCCGGAGTTTGAGGCAGTAACAACACAAGGTAAGCTGAAACTCTCCGATTTTAAGGGAAGCTGGCTCATACTGTTTTCACATCCAGCCGACTTCACGCCCGTATGCACGACAGAGTTCATAGGATTCGCAGAGATCTTTGATGAGTTGCAGTCGCGCAATGTCCAGCTTATGGGATTGAGCATAGACAGCGTTTATTCCCACATATCTTGGGTCAGAAACATTGAGGAGAAGTTCGGTGTAAAGATACCATTTCCAGTGATTGCAGACCTGAATAAAGAGGTGGCAAGCCTTTATGGCATGGTAATGCCAGGAGAGAGCAAGACAGAAACGTCAAGATGCGTCTTTGTGATCGACCCGGACGGAATCCTTAGAGCGATGATATACTATCCACTGACGACGGGCAGGAACATGGACGAGATATTGAGAATCATAGATGCACTACAAACAACAGATAAACATCATGTGGCCACTCCAGCTAACTGGAGACCAGGTGAGCCAGTAATAGTTCCAACACCACCGACTCAGGAGGCTGCTGAAGAAAGACTAAAGCAGGGATTCGATTGTAAAGACTGGTATTTCTGCAAGAAGAAGTTGGATGAGTGATAAGATGGCATGCATTAGTCCAGATGGTAAACCTACTGCATTAGGAGAGAAGATTTTAGAGGCAGCGAAAGACCCTCGCACACCAGAGGAGATAGCGAGCACGCTTAAACTCCCACTTTTCAGGGTGAGAAGTGGATTAAGGGATCTGGTGGAAGCGGGATACTTGAAAGAAGAGCACGGAAAATATATGATAACGGAAAAAGGGCTTAAAGCTTTGGAATGATTGGGGGCAAGGGGTGAAAAAGGAGGACTTAAAACGACCAAAAGATTGCAGGTTTATAGGTGCAATGTTTGTGGGAATATTGTAGAAGTATTGTATGCAGGAGTGGGACAACTGGTGTGTTGCGGGCAACCGATGGAGCTGCTTGAAGAAAAGACAGAAGATGTTGGGAAGGAAAAGCATGTTCCGGTAATAGAAAGAACAAAAGACGGAGTTAAAGTTAAAATAGGCTCAGTGCCTCACCCGATGGAAAAAAGCCATCATATAGGGTGGATACAGGTAATTGCCGATGGAAAAGCCTACCGTCATTTCTTGACATTCAACGATCTTCCAGAAGCGACCTTTGTTGTCAAAGCTGACAAAATAACAGCCAGAGAATGCTGTACTATACATGGATTATGGATAAGTAAAGATTAGGTCAATTGAGCCATATCTAATATTTTCCACCTTTCCTAGATGCATGTAAAGTAGCGGAGCATGGTTACCGTCGTTGATGTGGAAGATGCGTGGCAATTGGGTATACGATCTGGCGTTTAATGGTCTTTGAAAGTTTCATCTTGCTACCAGTAATTCTGGTATGTGGACGGAAGGGACCGAGCAAAATCGGAACTCTTAAGGAATCCTCTTTCGTAGTAGAATCGGGTCTGACCCAACTGCATGCGCGCCAAAATATTCGTAAGAAAGATCTCAAGAGGATCGCTTCCTTTTGATTATCAATATGCCCTAGCCTCGATGCTATATGGGAAGCTGGCACTAGGAAACATTAGGCTAGCGAATGAATCTCACTCCCATCAGGGCTTCAAGTTCTACAATTTTTCAAATCTGGTTATCCAAGATCGCAAGCCATCGCGCAAAGGATTGGCATTTGAGGATGCTTATTTCATTCTTACCTCTCCAGATGTCGAGTTTGTGAGAAGTTTTGCCGAAGGCCTTTTGCAGGAGCCTGATTTCCGCCTTTATGACCAGAAGTTCATCGTGAACAGGATCGAAATCCTGGAGCAGATGAGCCTCAAAAGCCCTTCCACCTTCAGAGCGATAAGCCCGATATTCGTGAAAACGCTGAGAGAGGAGAACGGCGAGCTTAAGGAATGGGACCTCTACCCGACAGACGGCAAATTTCATGAGAATATCCATAAAAATCTGGTGGAGCGCTATACCGAATATAATAGATCACCCCCAGAAAAAGATCACTTTCACCTCACCAGAGTAAGGTATTTTAAGGGAAAGCGCATTCTGATAGGCAGTGGCGAAAATGCCACGCCCAGAAGATGCAGTCTGATTACTTTTGATCTGGAAGCAAGTCCCGAGTTGCTGAACTTCGCATACGACGCCGGCATAGGAGAAAAGAATGCGATGGGTTTTGGATGTTTGGAGGTCTTGAGGAGAAACGATGATGACGAGTGAGCCGAAACTCTAAAACCAGACGAATGCGACCTTCCTTATCTATGATGGGAAAAGGGGCTTATCAATGGGGTTTGCGATAAGATAAGAACGGAGAAATTAAGGTCACGTTGAAAAAGAGGAGATCTGATTGTCGTGTCCAAGGGAGCTATATTAGAGAAAATTAAAGGGCTATTTAACGCTCGCTCATGCGTTGAACTTGCGTATCTGTTCGGCTCTATGGCCCGGGGGGAGAGGGGGAAGTTGAGCGATGTAGATGTAGGAGTATATCTCAATGATGCTTTGGTCAAAGAGGAGAGGGATGAAGAGATGCTGAACATCCTCAGCGAGATAGTCTCGCTATTAAAAACGGATAAAGTGGATGTGGTGGTAATGAATGATGCACCCGTTTCCCTCAATTACGAGATAATAAAATGCAACGCCCCCCTCTTTGTAAGGGAAGGAGGGAAAAAAATTGACGTCGAGCAAAGGATTTTATCCGGATATCTGGACAGGAAATATCATGAAAAGATGGCCTCTGACATATTCCTGAAAAAGGTGATGGAGGAAGGCATCACCTATTAGGTGAGCTTATGGATGAAAAGGAAAAAATATCCCTCAAGTTACGGTCGATGAAAAAGTATGTGGATTTTTTATCGTCAAAAAGAAACGTGTCAAGGGAAGAACTGGAAGAAAATTATGAGTTAAGAAGTGCCATCGAAAGGAACTTCCAGTTGGCGATAGAGTCAACGCTTGATATAGGTGAGGTCATCATCTCTGTCGAGGGGTTTGAAAAGCCAGAGGATTACAAGAGCGTGATATTGATCCTTGGAAAGCACGCTATTTTGCCCAAGGATTTCGCCGAAGAATTTGCATTAGCGGCCGGCTTTAGAAATGTCCTGGTCCACATGTATGAAGAGGTGGATATGGGCATTCTCCAGGATTTCCTGCACAACAGGCTGGATGATTTTGACACGTTTGCGAAGCTCATGGTCGAATACGTCAGGTCGAGGTAAATGCAAATGATATCTAAACAGGGGTCGTAGATGGAAGCGCTTAAAGAGCGGACAATTGAAATGACGATTTATCGTGATTTATGGATGGATACAAGGAGGTCGTAGAGTGAAAAATTACATTTATCGAGTTACTGGCAATCCATTTGTAGATACTGGGCAAGCCGTTATCGCTCATTTGGCAGGCAAGGAGCCATTTACTCAGATTGACCATGGTGATGTGAAGCGGGTATTTGGATCGGGCGATGATTTAGCAGATTGGAATTCTAGATTAAAATCTTTTACAATGGTATTTGGCAATAATGGTCCTTTGTATCAACCGAGAGGGGAAAAATATGAGGAATTTCGTAAAAGAAAATATATTTCAATTTTATCGGGACTACTAGCTCAGATAGAAAATGCAAATCCTAATTTAGGGATGTGTGAATGCTGTGGTGAGTTTCCTGCATGTGATCTCAATGCCGCATATGAACAGGTAGATGACGATAGAGAGAGCGACCACGCCATTGGAAGAGACTTTTTTCCACTTATTGGAACTCTTGGTAGCGATGCTCAGGCACTGCCATCGTCTTCGAGAATGTTTAATGTCTGTCCAAGATGCCTTTTCGCTGTGAATTACATTCCAATCGGTACCAGACTATTAAATGGCAAACTGATGGTGTTCGAGGGTGCGCATCAGCCGTTCGTTCAGGATATTATCGCGTCGATCGTTAATGAGAATCGTAGATTATTGTCAGTCGGCGGAGAGAAGGTAGAAACCATCGGTAAAAAACGACCGAGCGGCGAAACTGTGGAATGGCTGTGTTATAGATTTAGAGAAATCCAGCGGGCACAAAAGAGAGAAGAACTGCCAAAAAATGCGGAACTTGACATATGGCTCTTCAGTAACTCCGGAACCAGCCCGAGCTGCGATATAATGCAGATACCAGATGCAGCAGTCCGGTTCATCTGGGATGCAGCGAGATATGGACTGGATAGCGAGATTGCATCACTAACAATGGCTGATAAATTTATTATGAATCCAGATAAACATTTATTGAATTCAATTCGCAACAAAACAGATTATATTGGACTATACCCACGAAAGAAATATGATGGTACTTCTGTTAAGATGTTCGCATTCTATCAAACTCGACTTCTCGGTGTACCACATAAAACTCTCGTTGCATCACAAAAACTAGCTAAAGGTCTTCTGCTAGATAATACAAAGGAACAAAAGGCGTGGATTAAGTCAGATGTATTCAAAGATACTAAAAAGCGTAACATTCTGAAGGGTAAAATTGTTGAGATGGTAGAGGGAGGCGAGTTATCAATCGCTGATTACCTTTACATCTTTCCGGTGGAGTCACTATTTCCGCTACTGGTTAGTTACAAAGGGTTCAATATAATCACGTATTTCCTTCGTCATTTAGGTGATGAAATTCCAAATTATGAATACAACAAATATATAGAAGGCGAGTCTATGAAAATGAATCCGAAGATACTGGAAGCCGCACGTCTATACTTCAACGACTACGTTGAAGATCGTGGATTGAAGCGTTTCAAAAAGGATGTCCTTGATGAATTCAAGAGGGGCACAAAAAACGTTTATTGGATTGAAAATGTGATGTGTAACCTGTCCGAACGTCACGAAGGATTCGGACCAGACGATTGGGATATATTCTGGCATGATTTATGCCATGATGAGTATGGGAATTTTGTTGGATATGAGCTTCTATTTCAGATGAGATTGGCTCTGGCTGACCTGTATCGTAGGAAGCTACAGGAGAATATACTGACAAATCCTAAAAATAATCAAACTGGAGGGAATTAAAATGTTAGAAAAGAAACAAACCAAAGAAATGAGTCACATAGTCGGAACATTCCTTGTTTCGGCTAATGGGGCATTCCTGAACGGTGCCGGCATAGATACATCTGGTGAAGATCGAACCAGCGTTATACCCAAGCAGTTCTCCAATGGAAAGTACCGAGTGCCGTATGTATCAGCGCAGGCATGGCGTCGCTGGTTGAGGGACACGTTAATCGAAGAAACTGAGTGGCCAAAGAGTACATTGCATGCCATCAAGCAGAGCGAGAGGGGGACTACCAGTAAGATAGCAGGAGAGCTGAATCCGATCGACTATCCTGAGGACGATCTATTTGGATATATGAGGTCTGAGGAAGGACAAGGGCGTACCAAAAAGGCAGAAGAAGAATCTAGTGGTGAAGAAGAATCTAGTGGTGAAGAAACTCAACAAAGAATTAAAGTTAAGGCACTGATCAGAGCGTCTCCATTTATGTCCTCGATTCTAGTATCACTGCGGAAATTTGGATGGAAAGGAAAGGATGAGGGTTTCGTTCATTTAGAGGAGGGGACACCTGTTCCATATTCTACGGTCTTCTATAACACCAATCTACAGGCTATATTTGGATTGGATATGACACGTGCTGGAGTTTTTCGTAACGTTGGTGACCGCATAGAATTGCGTGAAGAACTCATCAAGCCTGGGACTGAGTCTGGTAAACTGAAAGAGCGAGAGAAGGATATTTACGAACTCTCAGATAGTAATGCTGCGAAAATTCGCGCAGGAGAGCTTTTACATGCTATTTCAATTCTGCGAGGTGGTGCCAAACAGGCAGCGTTTGCAACAGACGTATCTCCAAAAGTACTAATTCTTGCTGGGCTTGATTGTGGCAATCTGATACTCAACAATATATTCGAAGACAACCCAGATCAAGCATCACATGATGGACCAAACATAAAAGTAGAGACGCTCAAGGAGATCGCAGCAGACTATGCAGATCGATTGGTTACTCCTATTTATATCGGAATTAGAAAAGGCTATCTTAATCTCGAAAACGAGAAAACGATACGTACACTCGCCAATGGCGATTCAAGATTTGTTGTTGATACACCGATCAACATAACAAAAGCGTTTGTTTCCAAGCATCTTGGATATGATCGAGACAAAACGGCGCAGTGAATGTAAACAAACCGACATAACACGACAGAGGGGGGTTTCAGATGGATAAACTAATCCATGCTACAATCAGGGGGATTACAGCAACGTTTAGGATCCCTCTTATCGTGAGCGGTAAATCTCTCTGTGCCCCAGTACCGTCATACTCTACACTGCTTGGATTTATCGGATGTTGTGCAGGAAGAGAAGTTTATCCCGATGAGGTTAGGATAGGCTTTGAGTATCGTTTTGGTGAAGGTACTTCTGGTGCCGGATTGGGTGTGGACATGGAGACAACCCACCGATTTGAACTTAAAGATGATAGGTTGCGACCCCACCCCAAAGGAACATCCATAAGATTCTATGAATTCCATGCGTACCCAGTTTTAGAATTATATTTAGATAATATGGATTTCTTTGATATTCTCATGCAACCTGCTGGGATTCCAACCTTCGGAAGATCACAGGATTTAGCATGGATCGAGAGGGTTGAAAAGGTAGATGTGGAGCAAAAGCCATCTGGTAAGGTCTGTACAACACTCATGCCATTTCCACAAGAGGCCGTGGGTGGTAGGATGCTAAGACTTCCGGAATTCTTTGACAACAAAAAAACTGGAGTGACAAGAGACCCCATGAATATTCGATTATTTCAAGTTATTCCCACAGGCTCGATCATTGTGAATCCGAATTTATATCACGTAAAAACCGACGAGGACGATGATCACGTTATATATCTCCACAAGTGGGCAGGAATTGATGGCAAAGAGTGATGGAAAAACAACACTCTTTAATCATCTGCTGGATTGTGCAAAAGTAGCATCTTCAATTGCCGATGGTGCGCCATTTGATAGTGGATACCGCGAGAAATTGAAGAAGGATCTGCTCTTCTGTGCTATTGTGCATGATGTTGGCAAATCAGCGAGTGGTTTTCAGGATGTTATGTATAAGCAAGCAAAGAACTGGTCTGGCAGGCGTCATGAAATTCTATCCACTGCTTTTGCTGCGACATTTTATAACGTGAAAGAAGAACTGTTATTTGCGGTTTTAACCCATCACAGAAATATTTTACCAGACGCTGCGACAATTAATGAGAAAACGTTACCTGAACACCAGATGCTGTTCAAGGGAGATTTAGACAATATCCAGCCAGTGTATGAAGATATGCGAGGTGAATGGTATGAACGATCCAAAGACCTTCTGAATGTGTGGAACAGAGTGTGCCGGGAAACAAAGCATCGGGAATGGGAACTGGATAAAGTTCCCGATATCGCAGATATAGGGCTATCGTATGAGTGGTTATCCCGCTCGACAAGAAATGGGCAACCTGCAAAAATACCAGAGTATAAACGGAGATATGCTGCACTATTACGGGGTGCACTGACCAGTTCAGATCATCTATCATCTGCTAATGAAACGAGTCCCCCGCTACCAGTTGCATTAAGGAATTTTCAGGTTTTCAGAGAGGATGAATCGCCCCGTCCATTTCAGTTAGTTTCTGGAGCTGTTCGCGGTGATGCTATTCTGAGAGCGCCCACCGGTTCTGGAAAAACAAAAGCTTCCCTTTTATGGGCAGCTGGCAATCAAATTGAAAATGGACGTCTATTCTATGTACTGCCATATACGGCAAGCATAAACGCAATGTTTAGCACATTACGGACTATATATGGTCAAAGAAACGTGGGGCTTCTCCATCACAAAAATGTGGCGTATCTGTATAAACTTCAGGAAGACACATCACAGGATGGTGGCAAGGCAAAGCTTCTGGCAGACCTTGCGCGGGAGATGTACTATCCGATCCGAACATGCACACCACATCAAATTCTACGCAGTGCATTACGCGGGCGTGGTTGGGAGCAATCCTTGATAGAATTTCCAGGAGCATGCTTTATTTTTGATGAGATTCATGCTTATGAGCCGAGAATCATAGGACTCATATTCGCGATGATTCAATGGCTAAACCCTCTAGGCGCAAAGTTTCTATTCGCATCAGCAACAATGCCAGAGTTTCTTCAAGAACTTATCAAAGAGCATTTACCCACCGATCTGACAATAATCGAACCAGATCCGACGAAGCCAATGGACAACGAAGTCATCATCAAAAAGCGGCATATACTTGAGATATGGCCCGGAAATGCTTTAGAACAACTCGATACTTTTATGGAACGTTTTCCAGACAAAAGATTATTAATCATCTGCAATCATGTTTCGACTGCACAAAGTGTCTATGAATACGTTGTCAATAGAATCCATGAAGGAAGATACCATATTGAGATGCCAGTATTAATTCATTCACGTTTTACTCAGGGAGATCGAAGCAATCTTGAGGATAAGATCTTAAGTCGGCAACCAAGAATCCTCATTGCTACTCAAGTGGTCGAGGTCAGTTTGAATTTAGATTATGATGCCTGCCTAAGCGAACCAGCCCCGATCGATGCATTAATTCAGCGGTTCGGGCGTGTGAACCGATATGGTAAACGAGATCCTGAAACTGTAGTTGTATTGAGGGAGCAAGTAAATAAAATAAATATTTATCCGAAATCAATTGTTGAAAAGACCCTCCAATATATAGAACCGCTACAAGATGCTGTGTTGACAGAAAAAGATCTCATTGATGTAGCAGACATGGTTTATGCTGATGGGTATGAAAGAAAGGAAAGTGAGGAGTTTGAACGCGCTTTAAACTATCCAGAACTGAAGGATTTTGATAAACACGCGATTGCTGGAGTCTACCGTAACTGGGTAGAGGATGTTATAGAAGGGACTGACCAGTTAATCGAGGTTTTGCCTGAGATGTATTATGATAAATATATAAAGTTGCATAAGGATAAGCAATGGATTGAAGCTGGCCTACTCCTCGTCCCATTACGTGTAACACAATTCAACATGTTGATTTCTAGGGGGTATGTCAGACCTATTTCTGAAGATGAGAATGTATTTACAATCATTACTCCATATAATCCGCTAACAGGTCTTCAGATAACTAATCTTCCGCAGAAAACGAATGAAGATGCCGTGTTTATTTGATATTGTTTACCCATAACTGCCAGTAAATTGCATCACCTTACATTCTCACAAACTATCTTTATCCTCCAGCAACCCCTGCTAGTTCTCCCCCTATTCACCCCCACGCTTCATCTATTCTCATGCCTCCCTCATCGTCGCCAAATTTTGTACCTCTCCTTCCCACCATTATGTGGGAAAATTTAAATAGGCGCATTTGACATAGGAATAACCATGGCAGAAGCAGTTGTGGACGACAAGGGCAGGATACTGATCCCAGCGCATCTCAGGAAGCAGTGCGGCATCAGGGAAGGCACGGTGATATCCTTTGAAAGGAAGGGCGGGGATTTAATCCTTAAGCCCTCGCGGAAGAAAAGAGGCAATATGAGAGAGCTGAAGGGAATCAATCCGAAAAGGACCGGGGAGCCGAGATGGGCGACGCCAGAGGAGATAAAGGGCATCTGGGGATAGACACAAACGTTTTGGTGTCTTTCTTGGATGCCGGGCATCCAGACCACAAGGATGCGGAGCGATTGGCTGACGCAAACGCTGCGACCAACCCGACCCTTATCCATGAAGCCTATCATACCCTTGTGTACGCACAAAAGTGGGGCAGAGACCAGGCAATGGATGTTTTGACCGATTACGTTGACATGGACACGACGCTGTTCTTGAATCAGACAAAAGGGATTACAAGGACAGGTCTTTCCATTGGCAGGGAATATGGCTTGGGTGGCAGGGACTCCCTGATACTGGCAAGCTTCCTATCAAACGGCATCGGAAAGATGGTGACGTTCGACAAATCGCTGTTAGCTCTGGATAAAATCTCAATGGATGGAAGAGTGATGCATATTGTGTTGCCCTTGGATATCTGATTTATCTTCTAAAATATCGGCTCTCCATTTTTAGCCCCGATACCGATATTAATTTATACCATCCATACTATACTGCATTGTTCATATCGGCTAATTGGAAATTTGTCTGATACCGATATTTAGATGCAGGAGTGAGTGAATTATATGAACGAGACCGTAAGAAAAGACATTTTTGACAGGATACGAGAGAAAATGAGGCGTTTGGACGAGATGCGGCCTCTGCCAGCGGATTCAGTGAAAAAGCTGCGGGAAGAGCTGCGGTTGCTTCACACCTATCACTCCAATGCCATAGAAGGGAACACCCTAACGCTCAGTGAAACCAAGCTCATTCTGGAGGAGGGCATTACGATCGGGGGCAAAAGTCTCAGGGAACATTTAGAGGCGACGAATACTGCAGAGGCCTATGACTACATCGAGAAGCTTGCAGAGGGCAAAAAGCCCCTCACAAATGAAAGCGTTCAAGAAGTTCACGGAATTGTGACCAAAGGCATTTTAGAGGATGCCGGAAAGTACCGCACCACTAACGTTCGCATTACTGGTGCAGCCAAAACACCGCCAAGTTATATGAAAGTTCCTAACCTGATGGGAGGGCTCTTGGAGGACATAGAAAAGTCAACGCATGACCCAGTTACTACGGCAGCATTGCTCCATCATGGCATCGTGGCCACCCATCCATTTGTCGACGGCAATGGGCGAGTTGCGAGGCTTCTCACAAATTTGCATCTGATGAAGTATGGCTATCTACCCATTGTGTTGAGGAAGGAGGAGAGGAAAAAGTATTATGAAACGCTGCGAAAGGCGGATCTAGGCGATACAGCAGCATTCATCAACTTTGTCGCAAGGTCAGTAGCAGAGTCGCTGAACCTGTACTTTTCATTACTGGGCGGTGATGATGAGCTGCTGCCACTTGGTGAACTAGCAAAGGGTTCTCCATATGGTCAAGAATACCTGAGCCTGTTGGCAAGAAGAGGGGTGCTTGATGCCGTGAAAGTTAATGGCGTATGGCATGCCACCCGCGGGGCATTAAAGAAACATACATCTAAGAAAGGGCGATGAAGTTGCAATCTCACATCAAGCCCATGACCATCACGGGCGTGAAAGTAGCATACTATTTCATCTGTCATACGAAGCTCTGGCTTTTCTCCCACAACATCCGGATGGAACGCGAGTCGGAAGACGTTCTCATGGGCAAGCACATACACGAATCAAGGTATCAGAGGAGGAAGAAGGACATCATAATTGACAACGCTATATCCATCGATTTCGTGAAGAAGGGCGATGTTATAGAGGTGCACGACATCAAGAAATCCAGGAAAATGGAGGATGCACACAGGTGGCAGCTTACCTATTATGTGTATTATCTGCATCAAAGGGGCGTCAAAGCGAGAGGTGTATTGAACTACCCCTTGTTGAACAAAAAGGAGATCGTTGAGCCTACGGAAGAGGACTTTAAAACCATCGAGCAGATAATGAACTGCATCATCGAAATAGTCTCGGGAGAGATGCCCACGCCATCCAAGCGTAAATTGTGCAACAGGTGCAGCTATGTTGAGTTCTGCTTCGGAGGAGAATGAAAAGGGGGAAGAATGAAAACCAATTACTACATCACAAAGGACGGCGTTCTGAGAAGGAAAGAGAATACCATCTATTTCATCAACAAGGAGGAGAAGCGTGCCCTGCCCATAAGCAAGATCTATGCGATATATGCCTATGGCAACCTATCCTTCACATCCGGCGTGGTATCCTACCTATCGCGACAAGGCGTGCCAATCCACTTCTTCAACAATTATGGCTTCTATGAGGGAAGTTTGTACCCGAGGGAAACCTTGGTAGCTGGTGACGTCACCATCCATCAGGCAGAGCACCACCTTGATGCCAATAAACGCCTCTATCTCGCAAAAAGATTCGTTGAGGGTGCAGCACAGAACATCCTGAAGAATCTCAGGTATTATTGCAGCTCTAATCCATCGATTGAGACCCATATCAGGAGAATTGAACGTGAACTCCCAAAAATCGAAGAGTATAATAACATTCCGGAACTCATGGGCGTCGAAGGACACATACGCGACACGTATTATGATGCTATCGATAAGATATTCCCTGAGGAATTTAAGATGGGCGAGCGGGTCAAACGGCCGCCGAACAACAAGACGAACACCCTCATATCTTTTGGCAATTCTCTGATGTATGGAACGGTGCTCACGGAAATCTATAACACTCAACTAAATCCCACGATCTCATACCTTCATGAGCCTTTTGAGAGAAGGTTTTCACTGTCTTTAGACGTTGCAGAAATCTTCAAGCCGATCATCGTTGACAGGGTCATCTTCAAACTCGTCAACAAGAAGATGCTTGACGACTCGCATTTCGTGGGCGAGCTGGGCGACATGTTTTTGTCTGATGCCGGTAAAAAGCTCTTTCTCCAAAACTATCACGATAGGTTATCGACGACCATTAAGCACAAAGGTCTCGGCAGAGAAGTCTCATATCAACGCCTCATCCGATTGGAGCTATATAAGTTGGTGAAGCACGTATTGGGAACGCATAAGTACAAACCTCTCGTGATGTGGTGGTAGGATGTACGTTATTGTGGTGTATGACGTGAATGTGGATCGGGTGAATAAGGTCAGGATATTTTTGAAGCAGTACCTAAACTGGGTCCAGAATTCTGTTTTCGAGGGGGAGCTAACAAAGGTAGAATTAAAGGTCATAGAGGACAGAATTAAAGATTTGATCGATGAGGCTGAGGATTCGGTGAGAATTTACATTTTGAGGAGCGATAAATTTCTGCAAACCATTGAATTAGGGACAAGCAAGGTAGAAATATCCGAAATCATATGAAATCATTTTCGGGGATCTCTCATTTTGTAACCCATTTATAAAGAACCACGAAAGATGTTGGTAATGCTTTAAATAATTGAACGAATTTACATCTATTTGGTGCTTATTGGCCACATTTAATCGGGCATGGCGGCTGGGCTAAAATCAGACCATAGTGGGATTGAAATGATAAACGGCACGTCTTATTAATTTTGTTTATTTCAGCTAAAATCAGACCATAGTGGGATTGAAATGTAGGAGTATGTCTGTATATGATGCGTAAATTTTCGCTAAAATCAGACCATAGTGGGATTGAAATATTCTTATGCTTACGTGCATATTCCTTGTATAATTGCTAAAATCAGACCATAGTGGGATTGAAATCACACAGCAGGGAGGAGGGTGGGTTCGATAGGAGTGCTAAAATCAGACCATAGTGGGATTGAAATAGCTCCCTGTTTCTGCTATGCCTGCCCGGTAGGGCGCTAAAATCAGACCATAGTGGGATTGAAATCATCAAATTTGACATCAAACATTCTATCCTGGGGGACGCTAAAATCAGACCATAGTGGGATTGAAATCATTTAGCAGGCAACGCAAGAAAGAATTTCAGGGGGGCTAAAATCAGACCATAGTGGGATTGAAATGATACTATCCGCTCTTTTGTGATCCGGCTCTGGAGCGCTAAAATCAGACCATAGTGGGATTGAAATTCAATTGAGCAAACCCCTTATCTTTAAATCAAAGGCCCAGCTAAAATCAGACCATAGTGGGATTGAAATTAGCCTTCAGATCATCGATCGAAGGTTCTTTCGAAGACCGTTTTGCTAAAATCAGACCATAGTGGGATTGAAATCCCAACACCTTGCTTTCAACGGTCTTTACTGCTTTGCTAAAATCAGACCATAGTGGGATTGAAATCACTTCATACAAGGCTTTTGAAATCTTGCTTTGACGCTAAAATCAGACCATAGTGGGATTGAAATTCTTTCACAGCTAGAATCGGAAAGGACAATCTCGATGGCTAAAATCAGACCATAGTGGGATTGAAATATACTTTATCAGAATGACCCCAAAAACCTCGGCATTGCTAAAATCAGACCATAGTGGGATTGAAATTCAATTGAGCAAACCCCTTATCTCAACTGTGAAAGTGCTAAAATCAGACCATAGTGGGATTGAAATTATTAGAAGAGACGCATATTTGTCAAAAGTTCTATCGCTAAAATCAGACCATAGTGGGATTGAAATCTTGCCAATGCACCAACTTGACCCCAGTACAGTCGTCGCGCTAAAATCAGACCATAGTGGGATTGAAATTATTTAAGACCTTGAGTGATTAATCTCATGTAGCTGGCTAAAATCAGACCATAGTGGGATTGAAATAACTGGTTCACTGACGACAGGGACACTTGCGAAAAGGCTAAAATCAGACCATAGTGGGATTGAAATCTTCTCTTTGCTGAGTGAGGAAAAACCCTAAGGGGGCTAAAATCAGACCATAGTGGGATTGAAATAAAGCATTATACACCAACACTAGCATTAATACAATCGCTAAAATCAGACCATAGTGGGATTGAAATCTTCCATGGAAGCGATTAGAGTCTGATAATCGTATAGCTAAAATCAGACCATAGTGGGATTGAAATACTTGCTGCGATGCTATGTTCACGGCTTCTTCGTAGCTAAAATCAGACCATAGTGGGATTGAAATCAGAGGCAATAAGTCAATATCATTCACGTCTTTTGCAGCTAAAATCAGACCATAGTGGGATTGAAATGGTTTAGCTCTGCCTCCCACACAATATTTCCGCTAGCTAAAATCAGACCATAGTGGGATTGAAATCTCCTATGTAGCTCATCTATGAAAGCTTTTCCGGCTGCTAAAATCAGACCATAGTGGGATTGAAATTCGTAATTTCGTCCTTGAGTTTTGTGATCTCTGTAGCTAAAATCAGACCATAGTGGGATTGAAATTGTAAATGCGTTCAACTTGTGCAATTTTTTCAGCGGCTAAAATCAGACCATAGTGGGATTGAAATAGTATAATAACTTTCATTTTCATAAGCTGTTAAAGGCTAAAATCAGACCATAGTGGGATTGAAATTACTTATAGATTTTTAAGCGTATCCTATTCCGCCTTCGCTAAAATCAGACCATAGTGGGATTGAAATTATCGTGAGCGCTAAGTTATACTAGAAATCAGCGTAGCTAAAATCAGACCATAGTGGGATTGAAATCATATCTTTTATTTCGTATTTGATGCCTGTCAGCTTGCTAAAATCAGACCATAGTGGGATTGAAATGTTTTTGTATATCAGATATCCTGCTGCGATCAGTCCAGCTAAAATCAGACCATAGTGGGATTGAAATAGTATTTGTTACCAAATTTGTGAACAGGTGCTATAATAGCTAAAATCAGACCATAGTGGGATTGAAATTGTTCACGGATTCGTGGCCGAAAGACGGGATCACGGCTAAAATCAGACCATAGTGGGATTGAAATCCGTAGATGTCTTGAGGATAGTCAGGATTTTCGATGGCTAAAATCAGACCATAGTGGGATTGAAATTTTTTACCAAACCCACTATACATGAGTATGTCGTGTCGCTAAAATCAGACCATAGTGGGATTGAAATGTGGCTTCTTACAGGTGGTGCAGTGGGTCTGATGAGCTAAAATCAGACCATAGTGGGATTGAAATGCAGAAGCACGTATTCACATTGAGACCTAAGAAACGAAGGCTAAAATCAGACCATAGTGGGATTGAAATTTTTAAGTTATTGTGATAAACGATGAACAGATAAAGGCTAAAATCAGACCATAGTGGGATTGAAATTTTCCTTGAGGATATATACAATTCTATAGTGTCCCCTGCTAAAATCAGACCATAGTGGGATTGAAATCGCTTATTGGATGGTCCGATGTAACTGCCAAAGAAAAGCTAAAATCAGACCATAGTGGGATTGAAATAATAAAATTACAATTCAGGTCAATTTTTTTTGAAGCAGGTCGATTTTAGGGGGCTGTTATCAGACGACAAACATTAATAATCAGAACTCTCTATAATGCCTGACATGTTAGGGGCATTACTAGTTACCGAGGACGGAACGGTCATCAGGGGAAAAGGATTCGGCTGCGTTGGGGAAGTGGTTGGTGAGGTCGTATTCAACACGAGCATGACAGGCTATACCGAAGTCCTGACCGACCCCTCAAACAAAGGATTGATAGTTGTTTTCACCTTTCCCTCTATTGGGAATTATGCTGTACCGCCTGCTTTTGAATCCGGAGCCATCCAAGCAGAGGGTGTGATAGTAAAAGAGGCTTGCAAGGAGCCGAGTCACTGGCAATCTGATAAGGCGCTTGCAAAATGGTTTGAGGAAAGTGGGATCCCGGGAATGGAGGGAATTGACACCAGGCAGCTAACCAGAAAGATAATAAAGGATAATGCAATGTCAGCAGTCCTTTCAGTCTACAAAGATGAGCCAAACATAAGTGAGCTCATCGAGAGAGCACGCGATCCCAGCAAGACGGATCTGGTCTCTCAGGTTTCAGTTCATAGGTCAAAATATTTTGATGCAGGAGGTAAGCATACGGTTTCAATTTTGGATTGCGGCACCAGGAAAAGCCTGTTGAAGGAGCTGAATCAAAGGAGAATAAACGTAATGTTGGCCCCTGCATCTTCTAATAAGAGGAAAGTTATGGAAGCCGATCCAGATGCACTGATAATTTCAGGCGGTCCCGGTGACCCCTCCCTTCTTAGCAATGTTATCGGGACCACTCGGGGGGTCCAGAGTGAAATACCCGTCTTTGGCATAGGGATTGGATGTCAGATCGTTGCCCTTGCATCTGGAGCGCAGATCGTCAAGATGGGTTTTGGGCATAGGGGGAATCAACCTGTCAGAGACCTCGAGTCTGGTAGGATATACATCACCTCTCAGAACCATGGATACGTCATTGACGCCTCTTCGCTTGAGGGTAAGCTTGAGGTGACTCAGGTCAATGCAAATGATGGTACCGTGGAAGGAATTTCACATGCAGAATTGCCGATAATGGGAGTACAATATCATCCGGAAGTGGGTTTTGACAACAGGTATCTTTTCGATAAATTTGTGAGGCTCATGGAGGCACATGCCTAAGAGAGAGAATATAAAAAAGGTCCTGGTGATAGGCTCTGGACCGATCATCATAGGGCAAGCGGCAGAGTTTGACTATTCCGGGTCGCAGGCATGTCGATCGCTGAGAGAAGAGGGCATAGAGATCGTTCTGGTAAACTCGAATCCTGCAACCTTCCAGACCGATGTAGGCGTTGCTGACAAAGTTTACATCGAGCCGCTCACCCCGGAAATAGTTGCCGAGATAATGAGGAAAGAAAGGCCAGATAGCCTGCTTCCAACACAGGGGGGGCAGACAGGCCTAAATCTTGCAGTTCAATTGTATAAAACGGGAGTGCTAAAAGAGACCGGCTGTAGGGTGATAGGAACCTCCGTAGATTCGATCATGAGGGCGGAAGAAAGGGAGCTGTTTTTCGATCTCATGAAGGATGTGGGTGAGCCCATCCCGAAATCGATAAAAGCCTCTTCTCTGGAGGAGGCAAAGAAAGGTGCAGAAGAGATCGGTTTTCCTGTAATCATTCGACCGGGCTATTGTCTTGGAGGCACAGGAACCGGCATCGCTTACAATATGGTGGAGCTCGAGCAGATTACGCTGAGAGGTCTTGACCTCAGTATGAATGACGAGGTAAATCTTGACCAATGCGTGATAGGATGGAAAGAGATCGAGTTCGAAATGGTCAGGGATTCCGCAGACAATTGCATTACGGTCTGCAGCATGGAAAACGTTGATCCGATGGGGATCCATACAGGCGACAGCATAGTGGTTGCCCCTGCGCTGACGTTGACTGACCACGAATACCAGGTATTGAGGAACGCTGCCATAAGGATAGTAAGAGCTTTAAAGATTGAGGGAGGCTGCAACATTCAGTTTGCGGTACGCCCGGATAAGTTCGATTATCTTGTCATAGAGGTGAATCCAAGGCTGAGCAGGAGTTCTGCTCTCGCGTCAAAAGCAACAGGATATCCGATAGCGAGGGTCGCCACAAAGATTGCTCTTGGTTTAAATCTCGATGAGATACTGAACAGAGTGACTGGAAAAACGCCCGCTTCGTTTGAGCCTACGATAGATTACATCGTTTGCAAGATTCCGAGATGGCCCTTTGATAAATTCAAAGAGGCAAACAAGATCGTTGGGACGCAGATGAAGGCTACCGGCGAAGTGATGGCAATCGGGCGCATGTTCGAGGAAGCCCTACAAAAGGCGATCAGGTCTCTTGATATCGGGAGATATGGGCTGGGGGCAGATGGAGAACATGAGCCGATAACGGATGCGGAGGACCTTCGCACGAAGTTGAGAAAGCCCACGGATATGAGAATCTTCCATGTCAGAGATGCCATTGCCATGGGGATGGGCATAGATGAGGTATACGATCTAACCAAGATCGATCGATGGTTTTTGTACAAGATTCGCAACATCGTTTCTATGGAGAGGGGGCTCAGGAATCTTTCGTTGGACAGCCCAGACGTAGTTATGATGATCAGGGAAGCGAAGAAGCTAGGTTTTTCTGATTTGCAACTTGCGCATATTTTCAGCTCTGATGAGATGGCTATAAGGGAACTCAGGAAGGAGAAAGGCATCAAAGCGGTCTACAAGATGGTTGATACCTGCGCAGCAGAGTTTGAAGCCCGTACGCCTTATTACTATTCATCCTATGAGGAGGAGGACGAAATCGTTTCCTCAGATAAAAAGAAGGTCCTCATACTCGGAGGCGGGCCGATCAGAATAGGACAGGGAATAGAGTTTGATTATTGCACAGTACAAGCCGTCTTTGCGCTAAAAGAAGAAGGTGTGGAGACCATTGTGATAAACAACAATCCTGAGACGGTATCGACAGATTTCGATATATCGGATAAATTATATTTTGAACCCCTCACCTTTGAGGATGTGATGAACGTCATAGAGAGAGAAGACCCCTATGGGGTAATGGTCCAGTTCGGGGGCCAAACACCGATCAATCTCGCCGCACAACTTTCGATGGCAGGAGTGAACATCCTTGGAACGTCGTATGAGAGCATAGACTTGGCAGAGGACAGGGATAAATTTAGACGATTTTTGGATCGTCTGGACATTCCTCAGGCAGAATCTGGAACTGCTATGTCTCTCGAGGAAGCCAAAAAAATAGCTTCTCGTATAAATTACCCGGTCCTCGTACGCCCTTCTTACGTCTTGGGTGGGCGGGCTATGGAGATCGTCTACGATCAAAAAGAGCTTGACATGTATATGGCAGAAGCTGTGCGTGTGTCACCGAAACACCCCGTACTCATAGATAAGTTTCTGCAACCTGCGATTGAGCTGGATGTGGATGCTGTTTCTGACGGAGAGAATGTGTTGATAGGGGGGATAATGGAGCATATAGAGCATGCAGGAGTTCACTCCGGTGATAGCGCCTGTGTGGTGCCTCCACAGTCCCTGAGCGATGAGACGATCCAAACTGTGAAAGAATATACCACTAGGCTGGCGAGAGAACTTTGTGTGAAAGGCCTGATGAATATCCAATATGCAGTAAAAGATAGAGTATACGTTCTTGAGGTGAACCCAAGAGCGAGCAGGACGATTCCCTTCATTTCCAAGGCAGTTGGCATACCTTTAGCCAAACTTGCTGCTAAAGTTATGCTGGGCCAATCGCTCCCTAAAACCCATGTAGGGCTCCCTCCCATAGGGCACGTTGCGGTGAAAGAGGTGGTATTTCCTTTCATAAAATTGCCTGGGGTGGACCCGGTACTAGGGCCCGAGATGAAATCCACGGGAGAGGCCATGGGGATTGATGCGGATTTTGGAAGGGCCTTCTATAAAGCGCAGTTGGGTGCAAACGTGCAATTACCGGCGAAAGGGGACGTTTTTTTATCTGTAAAAGAGGAAGACAAAACTCTCATCATTCCAATTGCCAAAAAGCTTCAACAAATGGGATTCGACATATCTGCTACAAACGGGACTGCGGAAGCGTTGAGGCTGGAGGACGTCAGGGCCAAAGAAATTCTCAAGGTCAGTGAAGGTCGACCAAACGTCGTGGACTATATGAAGAGTAGAAAGATATCCTTGGTGATTAATACGCCAAGCAGAAAAAAAGAGGCGAAGAGAGACGGTTATGTGATAAGAAGGAATGCGGTGGAACTCAACATTCCATATATAACGACCATCGCTGGTGCACAAGCATCAGTGGAGGCCATGGAAAAAATAGGGGGAACAAAAGACCTAACCATCAAATCCCTACAGGAGTACTACGGTGGATAATACGCAAGATTATCGAGAATTTCAGCAAGCCTTGGAACTTCAAATAAGTGAATCCCTGTAAACTCATTTGCTGCTGCCATATACATCTCACTTATAAATTTTCTCAGATTGGGATCCAGTTTTGGGGGCTTTGACTCACATAGAACTTTCCATTCCTTTATTCCTTTAATGCCTGCCTCCTTCTTCGCCCTCTCCACATCCTTGTACCAGCTTGTTTCTCGGTAATATTGCCTCGCGATCTCTTTGCTCACATGTATGCCTTCATGGGTGAACCTGCATTCGTCTAAAGTTCCAACAACATCCACAACCATCGGCTTTCTATGGGGATCAAACCCAAACTCAACTTTTCCATCCTCGTTCTCTAATCCTGCTTTTGAGGCTGTTTCTGTGATGAGATCGTTGATATGTAACAGTATGTTTTTTATCTCTCCGACCTCTCCGTCACTCAGTCCGGCAAGTTCTTGTGCCTCTACCCAAGTGACATATCTGTCCCTCTCCTCCAGTTTTGTGCTTACATCGAATACTGGTTTCTTGAGCTTATCTCCAGGTCGAGGTGGATAGCTCAATCCCAAATCCTCGGGCTTAAGCCCCGCATTCAGTCTCTCAAAAACAGATGATCCTTTTGGCAATCCATTCCTGTATATGATCTCCAAGGGAATCAAGAAATTAGCAAGATTTGGTGAGAACACTCCATAATCGTATGCAAGTTTTCCAGCTGATCTGTGGGGATGAAATACCCTAACAAGGCTTATTTCCATGGTGCTGGTGGGGGCTTTCAATTCATCCATATGAACAAGTTTTCCATCCTGTATCACTCCCCGGTAATGTGTCCTTATTCCTTTTTCCCCTAATCTCTCGAAAAAGTAGGCACCCATCATACAGAGGACGGATCCCTTATTTTCTATAAGGTCCGGCATCTCCCCCCAATCAAAGACCGAATATTTATCTGAAAAATGAAATCTTCCTATGCCCGTCTTGTCCTTCGTGGGCTTCATTAGTACTTCTAGGTCTTTTACGCTGCCCATTTATTGCCCTCTGTTTAAATCATCTTTGAGGGTATCATCTGCAGCGTTAATCTCCTCCCTCTTTTTCATTTGATACTCTTGTATCCTCTCCGTTAAGCTTTTGTTATCCATGGCAAGTATTTTTGCAGCTGCTATGGCTGCCCCCTCCGGCTCTATGTTGACCAGTGAGCCTATGCCACTTGGCACTCTTAAAGAAGAATATATGTCAGCTCCACCAAATTTTTCAGAGTAGGGTGGGCATGCTATGACCGGCTTGGTCGTATTTGCATCCACGAGACCGCTAAGTGCATTAGACCTTCCGGCCACAGTGACATACACCACTCTTTCTAGCTTGTCGTACTCCTCCAATATGTCTAAGACCTTTCTTGGGGTTTTGTGGGCAGAGGCCACTCTAAGCTCATACTTGACTCCGAGATGATCTAATGTCCTTCCGATTGAGCGGGAGATGTCTAGGTCTTTGTTCGAGCCCATTAAAATGATGACTTTATCTCTCATTGCTGCACCTCTAACATTAGTTATATCAGTAAATACCTATTAAAAGATTACAATGTTGTGAAAAATTCAGAAATATCCCCTATGACCTACATAACCTCTTGCATCATCAGCTCTCTTCCAATGTCGATGTATCGCCTATCGGAAGCCCCAGGTCCTGCGCTTTGAGAAGACGGCGCATTATCTTGCCACTCCGCGTTTTTGGCAAGCTCTCTCTGAACTCGATCTCTCGCGGATACGCATGCCCTGCCAGCCGTTTCTTGACGAATCGTTTGATGCTTTCCTCGAGCTCTGTGGACGGTTGATAGCCTTTTTTTAGGGAAACGAAGGCTTTTATGACCTCCCCTCTCACGGGATCTGGCTTGCCTATCACTCCTGCTTCCACAATTGCAGGATGCTCGACTAATGCGCTTTCTACTTCGAATGGCCCGACTCTTTCACCAGCAGTTTTGATGATATCGTCGGCCCTACCTATGAACCAGAAGTACCCTTCATCATCCATGCGTGCCACATCACCGGTAATGTACCACCCCTTCTTGAAATAGCTTCTATACCTTTCTGCATCTCTCCAAACAGCTTTCATCATCGATGGCCAAGGAGGTTTTATGGCCAGGTTACCTTCCTTCCCTACTGGTCTTTCGTTGCCATCATCGTCTACTATGCTGGCTTTGATTCCAGGAAACGGCTTCCCCATCGAGCCGGGTTTTATGGGCATAGCTGGATAATTTGCTATAAGTATGCCTCCGGTTTCGGTCTGCCACCAGTTATCATGAAATGGCAGTCCAAATACCTTCAGAGCCCAACGTATTGCCTCTGGATTCAAGGGCTCTCCTACTGAGCATAAATGTCTGAGACTCTTTAGATCGTACTTCTTTGCGACCTCCTCTCCAGCCTGCATCAGCATCCTTATGGCTGTAGGGGCTGTATACCATACCGTAATCCGGCGTTTCTCTATTAAAGAGTACCATTTTTCCGGAGAGAACTTGCCTTCATAAACGACAGATGAAGTTCCATTGGACCATGATCCAAGAATGCCGTATGCTATCCCCGTTACCCACCCCGGGTCGGCCGTGCACCAGTATACGTCCTCCTCGTGTATGTCTAAAACCCATTTCATGGTAAGATGCTCTTGGAGTATTGCGTAGTGTGTATGAACTATCCCCTTTGGCTTTCCAGTAGTACCAGACGTGTATAGCATGAACAAAGGGTCTCCGGGATCCATTCGCTCTATTTCAAAATCTCTGGAAGCCTTTTTCATCTCCCCCCTGTAATCTATCTCTTCGTCCGTGCCTTCATCATCTATGATCATCACGTGCTTCAGCTCTGGAAGCCTGTCTTTAATTTCGTCCACCCTTTGTTTAAGTTCAGAATTTGTGACTAGTATCCTTGCGCCGCTATCTCTCAGCCTATCCTCTAAAGCATTTGTACCAAATGCTGAAAACAGATTGCTGGCAATAGCGCCTGTTTTTATTATGCCGAGAAAACTTACGTAAAGCTCTAGAATTCTCGGCAAGAATATGAAAACCCTATCCCCTCTTTGGGTACCATACCCCTTCAGAACATTGGCGAATTTATTTGAAAGACTTTGTAAGTCTAAAAAGCTGTACTCTCCACTTGTTCCATTGCCTCCCTCGCAATACAATGCAACTTTGTTCTTCCTCCATGTTTTGGCTTGCCTATCTATCGCATTGTAGGCGGCGTTGAGCTTTTCTCCTTCAAACCACTCTATTTCATCGTAAAAATTATTCCACTCAAAGTTTTTGTACGTCTCTTCATAGCTCTCCATGTTGGGCTTTACCCCAAACTTATTTGGCTTTCTGATAATTTTCTTCATAGTCATATCGCCTGAATCCAGATATCCCCCACTCTTTTTCTTGTAAAATTCGCACCGCTTCTCCCGCCTCCTGTTCTGTCCTAACACGTGCATACACCTGCATTTTATTTATCTTCAACATTTTCCCACAAGGACATGAGCGAGTCTTTTGGCTTTTATTAGCATAGAGGAATCTTCCGCATTTGCAGCGAATTAGCAAGTACATCTACTCCCCCTAAAAGATATCGAGCGTTGCCTGTCTTGGCTGACCTTTCAGTTCAGCGTTAGAGTATCCAAAATAAGAGAGGATTCTGGAAGTGGCAGGGATGATCTGATTCTCCACGTAATAATCTGAGTCGATTTCATACCCTCCATCGTCTCCAATCAGAAATCCATTCTTATGACCCCTAAACATATCGACTGGATAGGCTCTGTCTCCAATACTCCCCGATCCACGAATGATAACATATGCTACCTTCATGCCAACTTCTATAGGCTTTTTGATCCTCTTTGCCGCTCTTACATGGGCTTGCATGGATTCATAGGAGTCCATTTTTTTCGTTAGTGTTTTGTAGATTATGAGTTTTTCCAGTGGTATTTTTCCGTCTTTTAGCAACTGAATGGTATCCTGCACTAATCGTACTGCTTTATCGGGATCCCTTTCTTGGAGAATTATCTGAACCACTTCCGCTTGTATATCTTTTGCCAAATCACACCAATCCCCCCTCCTGATCTCAAGCCCCTTGACTATGATATCGCCTTCAGAAGTCAGCCCAGCATAACGCTTCTTCTTTTCCGTAAAGAAGATCACCTTGTAGAGGTTTTGGATATCAAGCTCCAAGGGCAGATCTTTGGATATGGCTCGGGCAAACCTCTCTGCCATTTCTAGGATGTTCTCTCCTTTTGCTTTGACGAACAGGCTGTCAGTATCCCCATAGATGACTTCTAAACCCATCGCTTCTGCCTTTTTCACAGATTCCTTGATGAAATGCCTCCCCCAGGCAGTGGTGGCTTCCGCACACTCCTTTCGATACCATCGCGCAGCAGACCAACCCGTATAACCGTAAAATGCATTTGTCAGTATCTTGATCGCTTGTTGATGAATGTCGATCAGTTGATATTCCGGTGAGCCTTTCTCTAGCTCACCCAATGCACGTTTCAGCTCACTTCTCCTTCCCACGAGATCCTTAAGAATTCGCTTGAAGAAGCCGTCTGGCTCCTTTCGAAATCTGTGCCCAACTTCCGGAGCCTCATAATAATCCCCACTTTGCACAACCGTATCAGGAGAGATATTGAATGAGATCATTATCGAGGGATACATTGCTGAAAAGTCCAAACAGATCACGTTTTCGTGTAGACCTTTCTTCGGCTCAAGCACGAAGCCGCCCACATAGGTCTCGCCAACCCCGCCTTTGGATGGCACCAGATCTCCGGTTTTGAAAGCCTCCGCACTCAAAAATGATTCAACTTGGCGACCTCGCCCCATTTTTGATACTTCATCTAAGGGCTGCCTGATCATCCTTGCGAACACATATTGCAAGGGTAATATTTTCTCTGCTATCCCAAGTGTGCTGACGACATCTGCCTTTGCATACTCGTAAAGCTCAGCACGTTTCGTGAGATCTTGCCAGTATCGATAGATCTCGGAAGGGGACAGGTCTACCCTTTCAGATTTCTTCATCACGCCCAAATATTCGGCGATGTTCTCGAGTGTTTTAACCTTAACGTCATCTATGTCTCGCCTGACAGCTTGGTATAGGTCGACGTTCAGGCGCCCAGGCATGGTGACCCTTTTTATCGCCCCACCTTGGACTTGTAGAGCGCCTCCGTCTTTTCCCAATTTAAGTGGTATATCGTTGATCTTGGCTCTTTGATAGATATAGGGCCAGTCAAAATTATCCGAGTTGTAACCACATATGATATCCGGATCGTATGTACGTATGAAATCGATAAATTCTTTGAGAACAGAAGCTTCATCCTCTGAACTCAGTAGTTTCAAATCGCCCCTATTTGTAGCCACGCTTATGATGATTATGGGGTCTTTCTCGGCATTTGGCATCCCACTTGGGTTAGTCATCTCGCAGTCGAATGCCAGGATCTTGAGGTTTGGATTCTCTCCCCTCTTTTGAGCTCTAACTTCCCTTGCCTCAAGTGCCACATCAGCGTATCCGATACCAACGCCCTCTCCTTTTGCTATGATTCCGTCTAAGGGATGCAAATCCTTGTCGATGATATATCTCACTGCAAATAATACGTCCGCCTCTCGCACATCCAGATTGCCGAACCCATCGCGCAGAATTGGCACGTGTTGGGGATGATCTACCGTTATTTTGAAGGCCCGCACGTTCTTGCCGAAATCTTTTCTCTCAACGCTTTCAATCTTTTTTGGTCGAATGACTTCATCATACCTTTCTACGTTGATGTTCATCATCTCATCTATGCTTGTGCTGGCATTGCCAACCACATAGAAATAGGGCTCAAATCCAGGGTCAAAGACGATCACATCTCGTCCTTCATCGTCCTTGCACCAAAGCCTGATGATTGCCTTGCTTTCCTTGGTTATGTAATCAACATCGACCAGCCAAGCGCTAATTTCCATCATACAAGAGATGACGAAGGAGATGTTAAATATTTGCGGTCAAATTTGTTTCGACGATGGTTGAAAGCAGGAAATGCAGTGAACGCCTCAGCTGACACCTCTAAAACTCCAGCCCAGAACATAATTCTTTTTCAATTTAACATCGTCAACCTTTTTTCCATCTAAAACTCTTCTATAAAACTTTGTTATTTCACTTACCTTCTTATCCGTATCAATAAAGAAATTATTTATCCCGGAATTTACCAATTGTGAGCTCTTACCTAACAATCCCAATTCTTTCTCATTTATTATTTCACTGCCATTAAAAATAGGATTTACGATAAACTTTCCTCCCTTCTCATCTTTTATGATCCCCTCTGAAAGTTCATGTCTAAGGGTCATCAACCTTATCTTCCCATGCACAAAAGCTATAAAGTTCCTGTTCCTAAAAGCAGCCATTTCCCATAAGGACAATTCGGGAGATATTATCGGTAGTGACTTTTTTAAAGAAAAATATTCCAAGTCATGATCATTAAAACAATTGACATTATAATCAAGATGGATTGGCATCCTTAGTCCCAAATTCAAACTGCCTAGATTTCCAGCCAAGATTCCGTCCGGTTTCAATTCCCTGATGTTCTTCTTTATCAAACCTATGTCTTTATCAAGCATTATTCTTGGAGTTACTCCAAACAACTTACATTTAATCTCTTTTTTCACCTGGGAGAGATCTTCTGCAAACAAATCATAATAAACGATGTCTGCCCCATTATTGGCAGCAGAAATCGCATCTTGATAACTATAAACTCTGACCATCAACTTTTTAGGTTTTTCTATGTCTCTTTTAACATCAGGCAATAAAACCCTGATCTTTTCTCTGTCGATCTTAACATCTTTTATTTTAACTTCATAAGTTTCCTTAGTCAAAATATTGCTCTCTCCAGTTGCTTTTTCCCTGTTAAAAATATCCAAAGAATCGAATTTGCCTTCCGTAAACCCTCGGTAAAAAGCGCCCTCTAAATCATTCATCATTTCAGGAGTAATGTTAAAATTGCCCTCATAAAAATCATCAATCGCTTTTCGGTACGTTTCAGTTACGGTCGCAACATAGTAAGGAGTCCTCATCCTGCCCTCAACTTTCACCGAATCTATGCCAAGACCAATGATTTCTGGGATTTTTTTAATCAAACAAAGCTCCTTTGTGGAGAGGTAATATTCTCCATTGTATTTTTTTCTGCAAGGCTGTGCGCATTTTCCCCGATTACCGCTCCTTCCACCGAGAAAACTTGAAAAAATACAGCTTCCGGAAACCGAAACGCACAAGGCACCATGGCAAAAAATCTCTAATTCACCTTGATAATGTTTCCTTATCTCTTTTATTTCCTCTTTGCTCAATTCTCTGGCAAGGTTTATTCTGTCTGCATTGAGAACCAAATTGACATGGCAAGAGTTCATCACTCCTGCTTGTGTGGATATATGCACTTTTAAATCCGGAAAATTTTTCTTAATAGACTCAACAAAAGAAATCTCCTGTATTATTACCGCATCAATCCCGGAAGAATAAGCAAAAGATAATTGTCTAAAAAAATCTTTGATTTCATCATTCTTAACAAGCGTGTTCATAGTCAAATCGACCTTCACATTATTTGACTTACATATCCTGATGGCTTCCTTGAGGTATTCCTCATTAAAATTAGTCGCAAATTGTCTTGCAGTGAACTTCTGCATTCCAAGATAAACAGCGTCAGCTCCTCTAGAAACAGCTGCTTTCAGATTAGCCATACTGCCGGCAGGGATCAGGAGCTCTATTTTCTTCGTTGGCGTTTTGTACATCACAACATCACACAAAAGATAGGTAGGAGTATGTTAAATCTTTGTGGCAAGTATTTGTGGTCAACGTTAATTTATGTATAATAAAAACTCTCTAGAACGTGATGAATGAGGGATATTTGAGATACTTTCCAAAAAAATCTTTTTATCCGAACCAGAAAAAAGCGATGGATGAGATTTATAGGGCCCTCTTAGGGAGAGAGATCGTCTTGTTTGAAGGTGCATGCGGAACCGGGAAAACGCTTAGCTCCCTTGCCCCCTCCTTACATGTTGCAAAAAATAAGGATAAGGTAGTTCTAATAGCCACCAACGTCCATCAGCAAATGCTTCAGTTCATAGATGAAGCAAAGGAGATCAAAAATGTGGCAAACATCCATGCTATCGTGCTAAAAGGCAAATTACACATGTGCCCCCTCGAAAAGGATTATGAGGAGTGCAATCTGCTGAGAGAGAACACCTATGAAATGATCGAGCTGGAGCGATTCCAAGCAGATGCAGGGCGTTTGAAGGACCGTAAAAAGCGTTCCTGTGGATATCTCGCTAATATTCTTCGAGATGATGTCACGGATTTCTTTCACTGGCTTTCATCGGATGTGAGAACGCCGGAAGAAGTCCATGAGCATGCAGTTGTGGATGGAATGTGTGGATATGAATTGCTAAAAAGAAGTATGCGTGATATCGATTTAGTCATCTGCAATTACCACCATCTGTTAAACCCTGATATTCTTTCGAAGCTTTTGGCATGGCTTGGATGTGAGCTAAGCGACATCATAGTCATATTTGATGAAGCACATAATATCGAATCTGCAGCCAGATCCCATGCTTCGCTAAAGCTGAATGAGCAATTTATAGATCGGGCAATAAATGAGGTTATTGACGTTGGAGTTGATGAGGATGAGATTTACACATTTCTTACTGCCCTGAAGGATACGCTGCGAGAGACATACGAAGCTAGGTTTGGCTTTGGTGAGAGAGAGCGGATTGGCACGGAGTGGTACGATCTTCGCATAAGAGACCCTGCTGGCACAGAGGATTTGTTGAGCGAGAGTCTCTTTCAGCGTCTGCCAAATATAAATGAGTTAGTTGAAAAAGCATATGTGCTGGGTAAAGAACTCGAATCGATATATAATAATCAGTATAAAGAGGGTTTATCCGATATATTAAAAACGTCCTATGTGCTGGCCGTCTCATTGTTCTTCAAGGATTACTTGAAACTGGCAAGCGAACCAGAATATTACCCGCTGATAAATGTTCGACGGGAAGACGGCGAGATAACCAGCGGGATTGAGCTTTACACGTGCATCCCCAAAAATGTGACTCAGCCCCTATTCGATTCGCTGTATTCGGCGGTTTTGATATCCGCTACACTAAGGCCATTTGAAACCATAAAGAGGACGTTGGGCATTCAGCGGAAAACGATGGAGATTTCATATACCACTCCTTTTTCCAAGGAGCTCAGACACACAATTGCAGTGGCAACTCTGCCATTGTTTATGAAGAATCGGGATGATCCAGATATTGTGAGTGTAATCAAAGGTGTGTTGGAGGATGTCATAGAGCAATCAGATGGGAATGTGCTGCTTTTCTTTCCCAATTATGGCGAAGCTGCGCGATATTATGCCCTTTTGGATGTAAACGTCCCGATGTTTCTTGATGAAGTTGGAGTTTCTCCGATGGATATCAAGGAAAAGTTCTTTGAGATCGGAGAGTCAGGCAGTAAAGCAGTCTTGCTTACATACCTCTGGGGAACACTGACAGAAGGAATAGATTACAAAGATGGTCGGGCAAGAACAGTTGTCGTAATAGGCGTGGGTTATCCTGCCCTAGGTGATAAAGTCCGAGCGATCCAATATGCATATGACCGCGAGTTCGGTCATGGAAAAGGATGGGAATATGCGATTGAAATCCCAACCATTAGAAAGGTAAGGCATGCCATGGGCCGGGTAGTCAGATCTCCGGATGATTACGGCGCAAGGGTGCTTTTAGATGGCAGATATACCAGCGATTCTCCTAAAATCCTGGGAAAATATTCCGTATTCAGGGACTTTCCACCAGAGGAGCAGGCTGAAATCGTGGATGTAGGAGCAGACAAGGTCAAATATTCACTGATGAACTTCTTTAATGACATCAAGCTACTGGATTCCAATAAATAAATGTACCAAAACATACTAAATAAATAATGGTTCTTTAAATCATCCCACTTGTAGTTAGATAAGAGTTGATGCGCATAACAGTCTCATCATCAGATTTTAGCTTCCTAGCTTAGATGAGGATAACAACCAAATACTCTAAGGAACCAAAATTGGACTTTGCACCTAAAGTCCCTCTTGCACATAAAGTATTGATTTTGCACATAAAGTCTAACCTAAATCTTCATCCAACGGTTCAATCAATAGTATCTTAACTCTTTTACCTGTCCAATTAATAGGCACATAAACCCTACCTGAGTTTCCTGAAGCTTTAACTACCTTCTCCAAAACTTCGTATGCTTCAAGTTTTACCTCCATTTTTTGAGCTGTTGGGGATAGCGTCATCAAAAATATACAAAGTATTCATTCTATGAATACTTTATGTATTAAAATCACTATTTTTTAGGTATTAATTAGATATAAAATGATTTTTCTACCGAAAGCTTTAATACTATGTAGCTATATAATAGCTATTTGGTGATAAAAATGATAAGCATGATAGAAGCAATAAACCTGCCAACCGAAAACCCAAGAGCTATGAGGGGCTACGCTATCATAGCAAAAGGAGATAAACCGATACCGTTGGGTGAGGATAAATACAAAATACCCTCACAAAACGGTAATAGAAGCTATACGGTAGCCCATAAAGGGCGATGAATGGAGCTGTGAGTGTCCAGACCACTTTTATCATGGGTGTGAGTGCAAACACATCCACGCCGTAAGGTATTATCTCCAAGTGGAAAAGGAGACGTCTAAGGGCATAGAGAAGACTAAGATACCTTTAACCCAGTCTCAGGCTTGGACTGCCTACAACGAAGCCCAGACAAATGAAGTAAGGATGTTTGATGAACTACTGAAAGACCCAGTCCAAAACATAGAAGAGCCAAACCAACACATGGGCAGACCGAGACTGAGTTTAAGAGAGACCGCAGAGAGACCGCATTTTGCTCGATACAAAAGGTGTATTCTCAGCTTTCGAGTAGGAGAGCCGAATCGTTGTTTATGAATGCAGAGGACAGGGAGCAGATAGACCATGCACCGCATTTTAACAGCATAATCAAATTCTTAAACAGGGAAGATGTAACCCCATTATTGCATGAGTTAGTAGGCATAACTGCAAGATCTCTTCAATCAGTCGAAACAGACTTTGCTATTGATTCAAGCGGATTCAGGACTACGAGCTTCGGTGAATACTGCAAGACAAAGCACAACACCCAAAAACAGCACAAGTGGATTAAAGCCCATATATGCGTTGGTGTCAAAACAAATATCATCACAAGCATTGAGGTTACAGAGGAGAATGCAGGATACAGCCCACAATTTGAGCCTTTGATTAGAGAGACTTTCCAGAATGGCTTTACAATCGGTGAGGTATCAGCAGATAAAGCCTATTCAAGCAGAAAGAATTATGAGACGATTGAAGCGTTGGGTGGAAACGGTTACATCCCATTTAGGAAAAATGCAACCGCAAGAGCAGGTGGAAGTCGAATCTGGAAAAAGATGTTTCACTACTTCCAACTCAACCAAGAGGAGTTTTACCAACACTATCACAAGAGAAGCAATGCAGAAAGCACTTTCTATATGCTGAAAGCCAAGTTTGGAGATAAGCTCAAGTCAAAGAGTTTCACCGCTCAGAGAAACGAGTTGCTATGCAAGGCTATCGCTCACAACATCGTGGTCGTTATACATGAGATGCATGAGTTAGGTATTAAGCCTGAGTTTAGCAGTTGGAATGGAGAGGTGGCTTACGCTCAGTAAAAAGAGCGTGAGTCAGTCAATTTCCACCCTCTAATCTATTTCTCTAATTTATCAAGTGATGATGGCTTCAATCTAACAAAAAAGTATATAAATAGTATTAACTATTATTAGGAGATTACATGAGCTTTTGGAGCTCTTTGGCTAATCTCAATTTTGCATTGATATAGGCACTTACTATAGAAGTTATATTTACTCTAATATTCACGGTTAAAGATGGGAGAATTAAACTTACTTTAGATTTCGGTATGAGTAAATATCAAAGTACTGCTTCATATGTGGCTGTTTTTATTATTTTGAGTGTTTCTTATTTTTTCGTTGGTAATATTTTACAACCCATTGTAATAGATTTGCTCACTACTATGAAGTGGAAATTGTTCCCTATTTTTATTTTATTACTAAGTTTTATGATATTGTGGATGAGTAAGGTTGTTTTGAAGAGGAGGTGGTCACTACCAATAGTGAAATATTCTATGCTTATGTTCTTTTTATGTTTAATTTTTCGGCTCTGTAGAAAACCTTTCCTCTCAACTCTAGCTTAATGCAAACTCTTATAAAAAGTAAGTATCCCCTGAGTGATAGCAGAAGACCGACAACAGGGGATGGATGTAAGTGTCTACGAATAGGTA